>NZ_CZPZ01000033.1 GCF_001458775.1 Candidatus Nitrospira nitrificans | reverse complement strand
GGGGAAGGTCTGATTTATTCTTCCCGCGGGATGTGCTAAAGGACACGCAGTCCTGATGAGGAGGCGCATCTATGCAGCAATCGACGTTTGCCGAGGTCACGTTTGAGCAATATCGCAAGCCCACCCGCCGTGAGCAGTTCCTCGACGAGATGAATCGCGTGGTGCCATGGGCGGAATTAGTGGCCGTGATCGAGCCGGTTTATCCCAAGGCCGATGGGCCGGGGCGTCCACCGGTCGGGATCGAACGCATGCTGCGCCTCCATTGCCTGCAACAGTGGTTTAACCTGTCGGACCCAGCTGTGGAAGAAGCGCTGTATGACTCACGGGCCATGCGACAGTTCGTCGGGATTGATCTGGGCCGTGAGCCCGTACCCGATGAGACGACGATCTGCAAGTTTCGCCACCTCCTGGAAGCCCACCAGTTGGGTGAGCAGCTCTTTGCACAGATCGGTGCGTATCTGACGAAGCAAGGGCTCCAGGTGAGCCGCGGCACCATCGTCGATGCGACCATCATCAGTGCGCCCAGTTCGACGAAGAACCGGACAAAGGAGCGGGATCCCGAGATGCATCAGACCAAGAAGGGCAATCAGTGGTATTTCGGTATGAAGGCCCATATCGGCGTGGACAGCCAGACGAAACTGATTCATTCGGTCGCGGCGACCGCTGCCAATGTGCATGACAGTCAGATGTTACCGGAGTTGCTGCATGGCCAGGAGACTCGGGTGTGGGGCGATGCCGCCTACAGTGGGCAACGCGAGGTGATCCGGCAGCATGCGCCTAAGGCCAAGAGTTTCATCCAGGCGAAAGCATACCGCTATCGACCGCTGAGTGAGGAGGAGCGGGCCAGGAACCGGACGAAATCGAAAGTGCGGGCCAAAGTGGAGCATACGTTCTTGGTGATCAAGCGCATCTTCGGCTGGGCCAAAGTCCGCTATCGCGGGTTGGCGAAGAATACCCATTGGCTGCATATCAGCTGCGGGTTGGCGAATCTGTACGTAGCGCGACGGCGGCTCATGGCGGGGACGTAGAAGACGTGTGTCCGGAGGCGGACAGCGGGCCATCGGACGGTGGGTGCGCCCGATAAAAAGGCTTCCGAGCCAGCGGATGCCCACCGAATTCACCCTGGTGATCACCCCAGAAACAGATTGCCGAGTGGAAACGTGAATTAATCAGATCTTCCCTAGGGGAATTCCTAGTTCGTTTATTCCTTGTATAGGCGCAGTTTCGTCGCCGGTAACTGGTTCGATACGAGCCTGTCTAACCTTTGGTTCCTTGGGAATTCCATGAAAACAACCGTCCAGAGAAATCGTCGGTTCCAGAATGGAGCTGCGCCAACAATCGGATGTGGAAACGGATCTGGTGCATTCGACGGCTCAACGGAGCTTGGCCAGATCCTCCATGTCATGGTGGCCTATAAAAATGGGGATTTCAGCGTTCGCCTTCCGACGACGTGGATCGGCGTCCTGGGCAAGATGGCCGACACGATGAACGATATCCTGACCGTCAGCGAGCGCCGCGCCAGAGAAACCGTTCGAGTCTGTCGCGTCGTCGGCAAGGAAGGCCGGTTGAAACAGCGGTTTTCGGTGCCGGCGGTGGCGGGAGGCTGGGCAGATGAAATTGGATCGTTGAACACGCTCATTGACGACTTGGTGTCGCCGACCACCGAAGTGACCCGCGCCGTCGGCGCCGTCGCCAAGGGCGATTTAAGCCAATCCATGGCGCTCGAAAAGGACGGTCGCGCGCTCGAAGGCGAATTCTTGCGGAGCGCCAAACTCGTGAACAAGATGATTGAGCAGCTCTCCGTGTTCACCTCGGAAGTCACGCGCGTGGCCCGCGAAGTCGGCACAGAAGGCAAACTCGGCGGACAAGCGCAGGTCAAGGGCGTGAGCGGCGTATGGAAGGAACTCACCGACTCGGTGAATCAGATGGCTGGGAACCTTACGGCGCAGGTCAGAAACATCGCCGAAGTCACGATCGCCGTGGCGAACGGCGACCTGTCCAAGAAAATCATCGTGGACGTGCGCGGAGAAATTCTCCAGCTCAAAGAGGCCGTCAACAGCATGGTCGAGCAGCTGCGGTCGTTTGCGTCCGAAGTCACGCGCGTGGCCCGTGAAGTCGGGACCGAGGGCAAATTGGGCGGCCAGGCGGTCGTGCCCGGCGTCGCAGGCACCTGGAAAGACCTGACCGACAACGTCAACTCAATGGCCTCCAACCTGACGGCACAGGTCCGTAATATCGTAGAAGTGACCGTTGCCGTTGCGCGAGGAGACTTGTCTCGAAAAATCACGGTCGACGTGCGTGGTGAAATCTTTCAGCTGAAGGAAACCATCAATACCATGGTAGAACAGCTGCGCTCCTTCGCGTCGGAGGTCACGCGTGTTGCGCGGGAGGTCGGGACGGAAGGGAAGCTCGGCGTGAACGCGCAGGTGCCTGGCGTGGCGGGCACTTGGAAGGATCTGACCGACTCGGTGAATGCAATGGCGATCAACCTGACGGCCCAGGTGCGCAATATCGCCGAGGTCACGACGGCCGTCGCGCGCGGCGACTTGTCACGAAAAATCACGGTGGACGTGAAGGGTGAAATTCTTGAGTTGAAGAACACGATTAATACGATGGTGGACCAGCTCAATGGCTTCGCCGCCGAGGTCACGCGCGTCGCCCGGGACGTCGGCACGGAAGGCAAATTGGGCGTGCAGGCCGTCGTGCCGGGCGTCGGCGGGACATGGAAGGACTTGACCGATTCGGTGAACGCCATGGGATCCAATTTGACGGCACAGGTGCGGAACATCGCGGAGGTCGCGACAGCCGTGGCGAAAGGCGATCTCTCGCGCAAGATTACAGTGGACGTCAAAGGCGAGATTCTCGAGTTGAAGAACACACTCAATACGATGGTGGATCAGCTGAACGGATTCGCGGCTGAGGTGACGCGGGTGGCCCGCGAAGTCGGCACGGACGGCAAGTTGGGCGTCCAGGCGCAGGTCCCGGGTGTCGGCGGGACGTGGAAGGACCTGACCGACAACGTCAACTCAATGGCCAACAATTTGACGGCCCAGGTGAGAAATATCGCGGAGGTGGCGACATCCGTTGCCCGCGGCGACTTGTCGCGCAAGATTACCGTGGACGTGAGCGGCGAGATCTTGCAGTTGAAAGAAACCATGAACCTCATGGTGGAGCAGCTGCGGTCCTTCGCCTCGGAAGTCACCCGGGTGGCCCGCGAAGTCGGCACGGAAGGCAAGCTCGGCGGCCAGGCGCAGGTCAAAGGCGTGAGCGGCGTGTGGAAGGAGCTGACCGAGAGCGTCAATGAAATGGCCGGCAATTTGACCGCTCAGGTGCGGAACATCGCGGAAGTGACCGTCGCCGTGGCGAACGGCGACCTGTCCAAGAAAATCATCGTGGACGTGCGCGGAGAAATTCTCCAGCTCAAAGAAGCCGTCAACCTCATGGTGGAGCAGCTGCGGTCCTTCTCCTCGGAAGTCACCCGGGTGGCCCGCGAAGTCGGCACGGAAGGCAAGCTCGGCGGTCAGGCCGTCGTGCCGGGCGTCGCTGGCACCTGGAAGGACTTGACAGACAACGCGAACTCGATGGCGTCCAATCTGACAGCGCAGGTCAGAAATATCGCCGAAGTCACGATCGCGGTCGCCAACGGCGACCTGTCGCGCAAGATCACGGTGGACGTGCGTGGCGAGATTTTACAATTGAAAGAAGCGATCAACACCATGGTCGAGCAGTTACGGTCGTTCGCCTCGGAAGTCACTCGGGTGGCCCGCGAAGTCGGCACGGAAGGTCGGTTGGGCGTGCAGGCGGTGGTGCCTGGCGTCGCCGGTACCTGGAAGGACTTGACCGATTCCGTCAACGCGATGGGAGCCAACTTGACGGCACAGGTGCGGAACATCGCCGAAGTCACCACCGCTGTGGCGCGCGGCGACTTGTCGCGCAAGATCACCGTGGACGTCAAAGGCGAGATTCTCGAGTTGAAAAACACGATCAACACGATGGTGGACCAGCTCAACGCGTTCGCCGCCGAGGTCACGCGTGTCGCGCGCGAGGTCGGTACAGAAGGCAAGTTGGGAGGCCAGGCGCTTGTTCAGGGAGTCGGCGGGACATGGAAAGACTTGACCGACTCCGTGAATGTCATGGCCACGAACTTGACGGACCAGGTTCGCGGCATTGTGAAGGTCGTGACGGCGGTCGCCAACGGCAATCTTCGGCAAAAGTTGACCGTGGAAGCCAAAGGAGAGGTGGCCGCTCTTGGCGACACCATCAACAATATGACCGATACGCTCGCCATCTTCGCCGAGCAGGTCACGAACGTCGCCCGGGAGGTCGGCGTCGAAGGCCGGTTGGGGGGGCAGGCCAACGTGCCAGGAGCCGCGGGCACGTGGAAGGACTTGACCGGGAACGTCAATCTGCTCGCCGCCAATCTCACGACACAGGTACGGGCCATCGCCGAAGTCGCGACCGCCGTCACGAAGGGCGATTTGACGCGGTCCATTCAAGTGGAAACCCGAGGCGAGGTGGCGGAGTTGAAAGACAACATCAACACGATGATCGACAACCTGCGCGTCACGACGGAGCGCAATCAGGAGCAGGATTGGCTCAAGACCAACGTCGCCAAGTTTACCCGCATGCTCCAAGGCCAACGCGACCTGTTCACTGTCGGCCAGATGCTGCTGTCCGAATTGGCTCCTCTGGTAGGAGCACAGGAAGGAACCGTGTATCAGCTGGACATGGCCAAAGGGGAGCAACCGTCGCTGCGGCTCCTGGGGGCGTTCGCTCGGCAGAAGGACCAGGCCGACCGGTTCGCGGTCGGCGAAGGCTTGGTCGGGCAATGCGCAGTCGAAAAGCAGCGTATTCTGTTGACCGACGTGCCGCCGTCCTACGGATTGATCCACTCAAGCCTCGGCCGATCCATCCCGGCCAACATCGTCGTGCTGCCGGTGCTGTTCGAAGGTCAGACAAAAGCCGTCATCGAGTTGGCGTCCATGCATCCGTTCACCGTCACACATTTGATGTTCCTGGAGCAGCTCACCCAGAGCATCGGGGTCGTGCTCAACACGATCGAAGCCACGATGCGGACTGAGAATCTGTTGCAACAGTCCCAGCAGCTGACCATTGAGCTGCAATCCCAGCAGAAAGAGCTGACGCAAACCAACGAAGAGCTCGAACGGAAGGCAAAACTGCTGGCCGAGCGCAACACCGAGGTCGAGCGCAAGAATAAGGAAGTGGAACAAGCCCGCCGCGCGCTGGAAGAAAAGGCGGCGGAGCTTGCGCTCACGTCCAAGTACAAGTCCGAGTTCCTGGCCAACATGTCCCACGAGCTCCGTACGCCGCTCAACAGCATTCTGATCCTGGGCCAACAGCTCGGCGACAACACGACCGGCAATCTATCGTCCAAGCAGGTCGAATTCGCCAGGAACATTCACAGCGCCGGCTCGGACCTGCTGAACCTCATCAACGACATTCTAGACCTGTCGAAGATCGAATCCGGTACGGTGACGGTGGAGGCGGAAGAAATGACGTTCCTCGCGCTGCGCGAGAGCGTGGATCGGAACTTCCGGCACATCGCCGATGCGAAGAACTTGCCCTTCCACATGGAATTCGACCACGGCCTGCCGCGAGCCTTCACTACCGATCCCAAGCGGCTGCAGCAAATCTTGAAAAATCTGTTGTCCAACGCCTTCAAGTTCACCTCGAACGGCCAGGTGTCGATGCAGGTCCGTCTGGTAACGGATGGGTGGACGACGGAGCATCCGGTATTGAGCCGCAGCCACCTGGTCATGGCGCTCTCGATCGTCGACACAGGGATCGGCATCGCGCCGGAGAAGCAGAAGCTCATCTTCGAAGCTTTTCAACAGGCCGATGCCGGCACCAGCCGCAAATATGGTGGCACCGGGTTGGGCCTCGCGATCAGCCGCGAACTGGCGACGCTCTTGGGCGGAGAAATCCGCTTGATTAGTGAAGTACGGAGGGGGAGCACATTCACATTGTTCCTGCCCCTGATCTATACCGGTCCTTCGTCGGATAAAATCCGGACGTCGGGCGCGAACATGGAGTCTATCGAACGGATGACGGCCCTGCCGATTCTGCCGGTGGTGCGGGAAGAGCCGATTCCCGACGACCGGGAGTACATCGTCCCAGGCGATCCGGTTCTGCTGATCATCGAAGACGATCTCCATTATGCCCGGGTGCTACTGGGACTCGCCCATGACAAAGGCTTCAAAGGCATCGTGGCCATGAAGGGAAAGCAAGGGTTGGATCTGGCGGCGGAGTACCTGCCGGCGGCCATCACGCTGGATATTTTCCTTCCCGACATGCTCGGCTGGACCGTGTTGAACAATCTCAAGCTGAATCCGAACACCCGGCACATCCCCGTGCAAATCATTTCCCTCGAAGAAGAGGAACGACACGGGCTCTCGCACGGCGCGTTCTCCTACATGGTCAAACCGGTGACGACGGAAGGGCTCGAATCATGTTTCGAGCGCATCCGCACGTTCATCACGCCGCGCCTAAAGCGGCTGTTGGTGGTGGAAGACAATGAAGTGGAAAGCCGCAGCATCAACGAACTGCTGCTGCACGACGACATCGAAATCGTCAATGTGAGCACCGGGGCCGCGGCGTTGGAGGCGCTCCGCATGCAGGCGTTCGACTGCTGCGTACTGGACCTGCGGCTGCCGGACATGAGTGGGTTCGAGCTGCTTGAAGAAGTCAAGGCGGATCCCGCGCTGGACCATGTGCCGATCGTCGTGTTCACCGGCAAGGATTTAAAGCCTGAGGAGGAACAGCAGCTCAAGGGGGTGGCTAAGAGCGTGGTGCTGAAGGACGTGCAGTCGCCCGAGCGCTTGTTCGACGAGACGGCGTTGTTTCTACACGGGGTGGTGGCCGATCTGCCGGAATCCAAACAGCAACTGCTGGCGCGACTGCATCAGTCCAACGACGTGCTGAAAGGGCACAAAGTATTGGTGGTCGACGACGACGCACGCAACATTTTCGCGCTGACCACGGTGCTCGAAAATCAGGAGATGGACGTGATGAACGCCACCAACGGCCGGCAAGCGATCGAGCTGATCCACACCACGCCGGAGCTGAGCGTCGTGCTCATGGACATTATGATGCCCGAGATGGACGGCTACACGACGATCCGTGAAATCCGCAAACAGCCGAAGTTCCGCTCGATGCCGATCTTGGCCTTGACGGCCAAGGCGATGAAGGGGGACCGCGAAAAGTGCCTGGAAGCCGGCGCGTCGGATTACGTCGCGAAGCCGGTGAATACCGATCAACTGCTCTCGATGCTGCGTGTGTGGTTGTACCGGTGACGACGTTGATCGATTCCACATGTCACGAGTCGCGCATAAAGGATTCCGTCAACATCTTATTGGTCGACGACGACATCCGGAACCTCGATGTGCTGGAAAGTGTGCTGACCATGCCGGATTACCGCCTGTTTCGCGCACGGTCCGCCGACGAGGCATTGCTGGCGCTCGTGCGCGAGGAGTTCGCCGTCATCGTGTTGGACGTTCGGATGCCGGACCTCAGCGGCTACGAGCTGGCGCAGATGATCAAGCGGCGTAAGCGCACGCAGCACGTGCCGATCATCTTCCTGACCGCCTACTATGGCGAGGACGAAGACGTGCTGCAGGGTTACGGCGCGGGCGCGGTGGACTATTTGAGCAAACCGGTCAATCCGCTGATTCTACGGTCGAAGGTGGCGGTGCTTGTGGACCTGTTCCGGAAAACGCGGATATTGGAGACGATGAACCGAGCCATGGAAGCCGAGATCGAAGAACGGCTGGCGCAATTGAAAGCGTCCCTCCACGAAAAAGATACGTTGCTGCGGGAAGTCCATCATCGCGTGAAGAATAACCTGCAGATTGTATCGAGTCTCATTGATTTGCAAGCGGCTCGACAAAAAGGTCGGGACGTGCAGGCACTGTTCCGGGACGCCCGTGACCGAGTCCGTTCGATGGCGTTGGTCCACGAGAAGCTCTATCAATCCGAGGATCTCGCCCAGACCGAATTGGGTACATACACGAAAAATCTTATGAAAGAACTCTTCCAAGCCCATGGGGAAGTCTCATCGAAGATACGGCTGAATATGCAGTTGGAACCGGTGCGTCTGCCTGTTGATCGGGCGATCCCTTGCGGCCTGATCTTGAACGAGTTGGCGACCAACAGCCTTAAACATGCGTTTATAGGACGGCAGGAAGGCCTCATCGAAATCTGTTTGACGTGTATCGACAATCGCTCTGTGCGGCTCGTCTTTCAGGATGACGGCAAGGGATTTCCTTCGGGCTTCGATTGGCACGCCACGGAGTCGTTGGGTTTGCGCCTGGTCCGCATGCTCAGCGAGCAATTACGAGCGGATCTCAGGCATCGCAACGGATCGGGAACCACTTTTGAGATCTGCTTCGACATCCATGGGATAGGAATCGCGGACTCCCGGGAGCGTTGATGACGAAAGCGAATATTCTTATCGTTGAAGATGAAGCCATCGTCGCGGCCGACCTGGCTGATAAATTGGAGCGGGCCGGCTACGCCATTTCGGGCACCGTTTCTCGAGGCGAGCATGCCGTCCGTATGGTGCGGCAGAATCGGCCTGATCTCATACTCATGGACATCCGGTTAGCCGGTCCGTTGGACGGCATTGAAGTTGCGGAATCCTTGAAATCGTTTACGGATGTGCCGGTGGTATTTCTCACGGCCCACTCAGACGACGAGACCATCAGGCGCGCGGGCTTCACCGATCCGTTCGGCTACATCCTCAAGCCGTTCGTTGAGCGGGATCTCACGACGCAGATCGACATCGCGTTATATCGGTATCAGGCTGAACGCGCCCTCCGGGACAGCGAGGGGAAGTATCGAGCCCTCGTGGAAACGGCCTTCGACGGCATTATCACGCTCGACGAACAAGGGACCATTCTATCCTGCAATGCCGCAGCGGAGCGGATGTTCGGCTATCCACGGAAAGACCTACTTCGCCGGAACGTCGCCATATTGATGCCCGACGCGTTCCCCGCAGGACCGCGCAGTTGGCTCGGGCATTCCGCCACACCCGAAACCGGCGGAGTCTCCGGCGGATTAGAGGAGAGCACGGGCAGGCGTTGCGATGGGATCATATTTCCGCTGGAAATCTCTCTGAACCGGACTTCGATGGGAACTCCGATCACGTACACCGTCATTATCCGAGATGTGACGGAACGGCACGCAATTCATCAAAAGGTCTGTCGCCTAGCGGAACAATTGGAGCAGCGAGTGGAAATTCGCACAGCGGAATTGGTGCAATCCCAAGCCCGGCTGCGGGTGTTGGCCGCCGAGCTGAGTTTGATTGAGCAGCGAGAGCGGAAACGACTGGCGACCGATTTACACGATCACCTGGCGCAGCTGCTTGTATTGGGTCGTCTTCAACTCGGTCAAGCGAAGGCGCTCATGATCGGGCATTCAGCCGCCGCGCTTGTCGACAAGACGGTTGATGTGCTGAATGAATCGCTCCAGTATACGCGCACATTGATCGCCGACCTCAGTCCTCCCGTCTTGCAGGATTTCGGCCTTCCCTCCGCCCTCGAATGGCTTGGCGACCATATGCAACAGCATAAGTTGACCGTCGGGGTGCGTTGGTCGGGAAGCCAGGAGCTGAGCCTGCCCGGGGACATCAGCGTGCTCTTATTTCAATCCGTCCGAGAGCTATTGATCAATGCGGCCAAGCATGCCGGCTCCGGCAAAGCCGTCGTGTCAGCTGAACAGCGCGATGGTTCGCTGCTGATCGAAGTTCGAGATGACGGGCAAGGATTCGATCCGAAGGCGATCCGGGGCGACATGACGCCCCAGTCGTCAAAATTCGGGTTATTCAGCATCAAAGAACGGATGATTGCCATGGGGGGACAGTTTGACTTGCGATCGTCCCCGGGGGAGGGCACGACCGCGACGCTGATTCTACCGATCAACAAGCCGGCCCCGGTTTCATCCGCGGTAGACCCCGCGCAACCTCCTCCGAGAGAATCGAATGAGGGTGCCGGTGCTTCTCCTCTCTCGCCCGAGAACGACTCTCGTACTGCCCTGATTCGAGTGCTGTTGGCCGACGACCACACGGTCGTCCGTCAAGGTCTGCGCTCGCTCATGGAGAGTTATGCCGATATGGTCGTGGTCGGCGAGGCAGGCAACGGCATCGAGGCCGTCGCCATGGCGGATGCGCTTCTGCCTGATGTCGTGATCATGGACGTCAACATGCCGAAAATGAACGGCGTCGATGCGACCGGCCAGATCAAAACCCGACATCCATCGATGGTCGTCATCGGCCTTTCGATGCATGATGACATCCGATACGAGCAGGGAATGAAGACCGCCGGGGCGGCCGCTTATATCACGAAAGATTCGATTTCGGATCACTTACACAACCTCATCCGCGCCAACTGTCCGGCTAATCGGCGGGAGATTCCCGGCGAGGACGATGTCCTGAGTCATGCGCATCCCAACGGCGATATCGAACTTTTCACGCAAGACCGCCCGTTTTGAGGGGGACCGTGGAACCGATCATTCCCAGGGACGTCGGTCTATTCATTCTCAAGCGTATCGATTCCATCGCTCAGTTAGAGGCAGTCTTGCTGCTGCGACAAAGTCCCGATACTTGGTGGGAATGCAAGGAGGTGGCGGACCGATTGTATATCCCTGAAAAGAACTGTGCCCCGATACTGGCCGGGTTGTGCGGCCAAGGTTTACTGGTTTGCGTGAACGAGCAGACGAAGCCGGTGTACCGGTACCGGCCCGACACTGGGGACCTCCGAGAAATGGTGGATCGGCTCGCCTATTATTACTCGAAGCACCTGGTCCCGGTCTCGAATTTGGTGCATGCAAAGGCCCGTACGCGCATCGAAGGGTTCGCGCGCGCATTCGACCTGACGTCGGAGGAATAGGATGGCGACGCTGATCTACAGCCTGTGCACCTTGACGGCCGTCCTCTGCGCTTGGTTGCTCTTGCACGCGTATGGGGGAAGCGGCAATCGACTGTTATTCTGGAGCGGCCTATTCTTCGCCATCGTGGCGGGCAACAACATGTTCCTCATGGTCGATAAGCTGGTCTTTCCATTCGTCGATTTGACCGTATATCGGTATACCGTCACCTTGGTAGCGCACGGCATCTTTCTTTTTGGATTGATTTTTGAGCGGGAATGATGGAGATAGGCATGTGGGGATTGGAAGAAGCCGAGGAGCTGTTGCTCGGCTGCATCATCATGGCTAACGCGGTCGTCGTGCTTTTCTTCATCAAGTACTGGAAGATGACCGGCGACCGTTTCTTTCTTTTCTTCGCGTGGGCCTTTGTGCTGGAAGCTGTATGCCGGGTCATTTTGGCGGCTTATGTCGTGAATTCGGAAAGCGAACCCCTCGTCTACTCCATTCGACTCCTCGCCTACAGCCTGATCTTGGCGGGTATCCTCGATAAGAACCGCGTGTCGATCCGAAAGTACCTGTTTCAACGGACGTCACGATGAGTGGAGAGCGGGCAGCGAGGAGCGAAGACAAGAACGGGGAGATAAGCAGGGAGGCTCATTCTGCGAGTCAAGTCGTGCACGAGGCGCCGTCATGGCGTCGCGCAGCGGCGCAAGCGATCCATGATTGCGACTCCCAGCCCTTCTTCCTTATAAGGTTCTGCATAGATCCTATCCAGACCAAGGGAGTCCAGCCGTCGAAGCGCTGCAAACAGATGGCGCGCAGCTTCCCTCAGATCACCGGTCGAAGAGAGAATTTCAACAGCGGCAAAGCGATGGTCGGTGTCTTTTGGGCGTGAGTGGATCAGCAATCCTGCGCGCTCATCATCTTTCAGGAGCGGCCTGGCTTCGGCTGATGGTAAGAGCATCAGTTGTGTTCGCGTTGCATAGTGGCGTGACGCTTGACCGGGTGCCAGTGGCGTTTGATTCACAGATGACGCCGGACGAATAGCGCCGATGACGGCACGGAGTTGTTCGATGGTGATACTGCCCGGGCGCAATAACTCGGGCTGTGATTCTGCCAGTGAAACAATCGTCGATTCGACTCCGATCGGACATGGTCCGTCGTCGAGGATGAGGTCGACGACACTCCCAAGCCCTGCCGCCACGTGCTGAGCCGTGGTCGGGCTGACATAGCCGAACGGATTGGCGCTGGGCGCTGCGATCGGGGTGCCTGCCTCTCGAATAAGAGTCTGCGCTACCGGATGGTTCGGCATTCTCACTGCGACGGTCGAGAGCCCGGCGGTGATGAGATCCGGGATCGCCGGCTGTTTGGGCAAGACCAACGTCAACGGACCGGGCCAGAATGCATCGATGAGCCGTTGACCCAGAGAGGGCAAGCGACCGATCACCATCTCCAATTGCTTGTGGTCGGCGATGTGGACGATGAGCGGATCGAACTGCGGACGTTGTTTGGCTTCGAAGACCTTCGCGGCTGCGTCAGCATTCATCGCATCGCATCCGAGTCCATACACCGTCTCGGTCGGAAAGGCGACGAGTCCACCTGCTGTGATGATCCGTCCCGCCCGGCGGATGGATTCAGCATCCGAGGCCGAGAGGATGACACTATTCACATGAATGGTCTTCACATCCATAGGCACGCCGCGCTGCCGCTTGATTACCTATTCTTTCACGGTCATCGTGACCCGGATCGGATCCAGTGGGTTGTCTCGCTCGTCGCGAGACGCGCCGACAATCTTGTCGACAACCTCGATCCCACGAAAGACTTCTCCAAACACCGTGTAGCGCCGATCTAACCCGCTGTTATCTCCGACGCAGATAAAGAATTGTGAACCGTTGTCGTTGAAGTCGCGTGTGCTATTGCTCTCTCGGGGCATTTTCGCCATGGAAAGCGCCCCGCGCTTGTGCGGGTAATCGTTCGGCTCGGGGGAGAGAAAGTATCCTGGTCCGCCTGTCCCGTGGAGGGTGCGGTCGGGAGATTTACTCAGTGGATCGCCGCCCTGGATGATGAACCCAGGCACCACACGATGGAACGTGGTGCCGTCATAGAACCCCATCTTGATGAGATTGATAAGGTTCTCCACATGGCGCGGCGCCGCGTCCGGGTAAAAGCGAATCTTGATCTCGCCGAATCTCGTGGCGATCGTGACGCGGGGATCTTTCTTTCTGAACTCGAGTGTCATGGTCGTGAATGTAGCAAGGCGCTCTTCCGAGAGGCAAGGCTCTCATCAGCCCATCGCATGGCGTGGCGATTGTCGGCTGACCGGTTGTGAAACCCTGAAACAACGAAACTGCATGTTCCCCATTCACTCTTCAACGGTGCTTGAGTCCATCTCCAGGCCTGATGCGCAACCACATGATTCCCCCGAGCAGGGAAATGCAGGCGGCAAGGCCGAGCGAAGCACCCCAACCCCACTGTTGAGCGAGCCAGGGTGTGAGTGTCGGAGAAATGGCTCCGCCAAGGTTGGCGCCCATATTCATGAGACCTGAGAGGCTTCCGGCATGGGTCGGTGATAGATGGCTTGTCGAGGACCAATAGGCCCCGACGGTGAAGTACAGCCATCCGGCGCCTAGTGACAGGCTGGCCAGAGCAAGGTAGGGGGATTCCGCAACCGCACCCAGGGCGATGGAGCCGGCGGCTAGTCCCATCCCCGTCATCCCCACGAGCTGTCGCCCCCTGGTGACGCCATACTTCATGGCCAATCGATCCGTGACCCATCCGCCCACAGGGGATGAGACAAGGATTGCAAGGAAGGGGGCGGCAGCAAACACCCCACCGCGTAGCACACTGAACCCACGCTCATTGACGAGATAGAGATAGAACCAAGACATGTAGACATAGGCGACATAGCCCAAACATCCGTAACTCAACATCAGCCACCACACGCTCGGCGTGTTTCGAAGGGTAGCCCAAGGAATCGAAGGGCGTGGCGGAACAGGTTGAGCTGCGGGCGGTATGGCTTTGTCATGAATGTGCCATCGGTGACGCGATGGACGATCGGCGGCTAGCCACCACCAGATAACGGCAAGGCCGAGCCCAATGCCACTTGAAAGATAAAAGGCAGATTGCCAGCCGTAGTTGACCATGATCCAAGCCGTTACCGGCGGAGTGATCGCTGCGCCGATGCCAATCCCGCCGATGGCAATCCCGATGCCAAGGCCGCGCTCATGAGCGGGAAGCCAGTCGGTGACGGCGCGATTAAAGGTCGGTAAGGCCGCTGCTTCGCCGACACCGAGAAGAAATCTGACCAGGGCCAGGGCACCGACGATGCCGAGCGGTCCGGCTAGGAACGATGTCGCGGCGATGGCGGTCCAGGCGGTAAAGCAGGACCACCAGATCAGTGCGATCATGAGGACGATGCGAATGCCCCAGCGATCACTCAGCCACCCACCGGGAATCTGGAACAAGGCGTAACCGACGACGAACGCGGAGAAGACAAATCCCATCTCTTGCTCGGTCAATCCCAGCGCCGGCATCATGTGGCGTGCCGTGACTGAAATGTTGATACGATCGATGTAGGTGACGACGCTGATGGAAAAGAGTAGCCCAAGGATGAGCCAGCGTAGAGGAGAAGGAGGCGAAGATTCTATGGGATGGGAGAAAATCGTCTCGCTCACGGTAGTTTCGACCAGAGACACATAGCGTGAGCGGTGTTCAGATTGCGGCGAGGTTCCCGTCTCAATCAAATCGTGACCGCCCCTTCTTGAAGGGGCGGTCACTCAGACGCCTACTTGTTGACGATTTCGAGTAACTCGACCTCGAACACCAACGTGGATCCGGGCTTGATAACCGGCGGTGATCCTGCGTCGCCATACGCCAGATTCGACGGGCAGATAAGCCGACTTTTTCCCCCGGCCTTGATCTGTTGAACCCCTTCTGTCCAACATTTGATGACTTTGTCGAGAGGAAAGGTTGCAGGCTCTCCTCGTTTGACGGAACTGTCAAACACCGTCCCATCGGTTAAGGTACCGTGGTAGTGGACCTTAACCGTATCCGTTGCCTTTGGCGTAGCTCCGGTTCCCGGCTTGATGGTGGTGATCACGATGCCGGATTCAGTTTTGGTCGAGCCCTTCTCCGAGGCCGCTTTGGTTAGAAACGCGGCTCCTGCTTTCTTCTCGCCGTCAGCAACCAGCGCCAATCGAGCCTGTTGAAGTTGCTGGATTTTCGGCCCGAATGTTTGGAGATCAGCTTTTGGGGAGCGTTTGAGTACGCCGTCGGTGAGGCCATTTTTGACCATATCGAGTTCGGCTTCGCTGAGGGAAAAGGTCCCCAGTGATTGACTAATGGCCAGCCCGAGCGCATACAACGTTTTCTGGTCATCATTCGTCGGATCTTGCGAGGCGGCCAATAACGGTGTCGTAAGAAAGAGGAGCCCTATGGCAACACATAATGTACGGATTCGCATGGAGTGGAGGTCCTTTCTTATGATGGGCGATGGGCTGATGTGACCTGTAAGGATACGATAGACTTTCCAAACCTCACAACAGAAATCCCACATGAATAGGGGATGGCCGGTCAGGCCAGGCTCTATGCCGGCCACGCAACTATGCGGTCAAGAGGGTGGCGGAGAGGGAGGGATTTGAACCCTCGGTAGAGATTTTGTCCCTACGGCGGTTTAGCAAACCGCTGCCTTCGGCCACTCGGCCACCTCTCCACGTCACATTAATGGATTACGCCGCATCCACAGCGGAAAGCGTCGCCAGGGCGGGAATCACCGACGAAGGGGCATCTTACCTCAGCTGATAGGAAGGGTACAAGAGAGGAGTGCGGCCTCGCTGACACGCATCCTGTCTCACAATCGGATTTCGATGAACCTGGTGTCTGCATTGTGGACAGGTTCATGCATCGTGTGCATGATCATGCCGCAGCCGACACCATTCTGAGCGTGGGCTCTATAGGGAAGAACGTGTGCTTGTGGACAAACGTGTAAGAAGTCCGAGCTCGAGGGTGTCTGAGCGATCTCTCATTCTTGGTGTCCTGCTCAGCAACTCAAAGAATTTGCGTAGGAGGCCCGGTGCTCTGACCGCGTGTACAGGTTTTTCTTGGAGGGCGCTCGATGGATCTTCACTATTCAAGAGCGGGATCGCATAACGAAGTTTGGCGTAGCTTGGTCGGACGACGCCGCTGAGAATCAGCATATGAAGAGCCTTCTCTTTTTGTAGTGTGCGCTCTATCTCAGTTTGCAGTTGATGACGCGGCATGCTGTGATCTCCATTTCCATGAGCCGGGCTCAGCCTGGTAGAAGTTAGATCCACAAAACGCGTGTGAAGTCCTCATCCAAGCTTCGTGGATGGCCGCATTGGCGGCAACGAACGAATAGGCTTGAGTTATCGGATGTCCCCGAAGTTCGAAGGACGAGCCGGTATATCTTTCCACCACAAAAGGGGCAGGCTTCCCGCTGGAGGTTCTGTCGGATCAATTCCCGTCGGTTGAGTTGCTCTTCCATTATTCCTCCCCAGTTTCAGTAGCTGAACTGTTCTGGAGCGAGAAGCAATCGCTTGCTGCTTTGAGGGTGGGCATCCACAGACAGGGACCTGCACCCACGTCGTATTCCATTCAAATACTTCCGTTTCGGACAAGACCGAGTGTTTCTAGCCTAAGGTTGCTGAGTACAGCGGTTGCTGTCACGCACGAATCATGATCTGCTGGCCTGTCCGGGCTGATGCTGCCGGGTGATTTCCTTCAGAGGCCACGAATTGTCTGAGCCGTGATTGGTCTTTGGATGAAACAAGAAGAAGCTCTATCTGGATCCACTCGTTCTTGACCCACTGAACCTCTGCTAATTCGATTGCGCTAAAGGTGTCTTCATCGGGGAACCACAGACGGAGCTTGACATAATCACCAGGGCGCAGCTTCTTCGGGTTTAAGATCACAGGATGCGAGGATGAGAGCTCATACACGCACCCATCCCCTCTTAGGCCGTCGCCTCCCTTTGAAAGCATACAGTCGATCCCGACTTTTGATAGAAGTCCTGTAGGCATGTCCGCGCTCCTCGTGTGGAATGTCTGAACGATGAGGAACGGTACTACAGGGAGCGGAGCGAGGGCTATTACTCTGGTAGGTGGAAAGACCGAACTAAAGAGGCATCGGCATGATTCTCGTCCTTCACGTGAACATTTTAAATTGTATTAAAAGTAGTTATTACAAATAGTTATGAGAAATAGTTCATATATGAATTGCTGTATATGAATGGCCTGGGATATCCATGGGACACGATTCATTTATGCGCATGATCTGTCGACGGTCTGTTGTGACTGATAGCAGACTGCACAAAAATCAACCTTGCTCCTGGCTTAAATGTCAGGTAGTACCAGACCCATTCCGACATGACTCGGAATCGGCTCCGGAAGCTGATCAAAAAGAAAATATGGACGACGCACCAGAGCAGCCAGGCAGCGAGTCCTGAAGCGCGCACCGAACCGAACTGCGCCACGGCTTGCGCCCGGCCAATCGTGGCCAACATGCCGCGGTCTGCGTAGGCAAATAGTGGCCGTTGGTCGGGAGCGACGTCCTGATCGATGAGGTCGGCAACATACCGCCCCTGTTGAATTGCGACCGGTGCCACTCCCGGCAACGGTTTCTCATTATGGCCTACACAATGTGCTGCGTCGCCGATGACGAAGATCCAGGGATCCTCGGGAATCGTCAGATCCGGTCGGACTTTGATCCTGCCAAAGGAGTCTTGTGGAGCCGAGAGGGTGTTCAGGAGGGGAGACGCTTGATTGCCCGCCGCCCAAATGACGTTTGTCGAGGGAATCCATTCCTGTCCGACCCTCACACCGTCGGCATGGATGGCACTCACTGGGCTTCCGAGTTTGATCATCACGCCCATGCGAGTAAGCGCGGCGGCGGCCTTTGCTGAAAGTTGGGCATCGAATGCCGGTAGAATCCGTGAACCGGCCTCCACGAGAATGATTGAAAAGTCTTCAAGGCGCAAACTGGGAAAGTCCGGTCCCATGGTTTTCCTGCCGAGCTCGGCCAGCGCACCGGCTAATTCAACCCCGGTCGGACCTCCTCCCACGATGACGAACGTCAGTTGGCTCCGGACGCCGGTCGAGGTTCTCCGTCGTTCCGCGTCCTCAAACGCGAGCAACATCTTCTCTCGAAGCTGCACGGCATCGGTCATCGTCTTAAGGCCAGGCGCGGACGACTCCCATTCGTCGTGCCCGAAATAGGCGTGGCGCGAGCCCGACGCGACAATCAGAATGTCGAAGGCAATCGGCGAACCATTTTGCAGGTGGACCATCCGAGCCGCGCGATCAAGCGACACCACGTCATCCATCATGACGCGGACGTTGCGCTGCGAACGAAAGAGCGTGCGCAGAGGCCAGGCGATATCACCGGGCGACAACGCGGTGGTGGCTACTTGGTAGAGTAACGGTTGAAAGAGGTGATGATTCGTGCGGTCGATGAGGGTCACTTCGGCGTGATGGATGGAGCGTGCGGCAGTCAGCCCTCCGAAGCCGCCTCCGATAATGACGACCCGCTTATACGCCATTCTGTATGCTCCGTTTGCGCATGACGCTGATGGTGTGCCGGGGAGTTCGGGCGTCTTGCGACAACCTGATCGTTATTTTCATGAGTATGGCGTGGTCGAGGGGAGCACTGCAACGGATAGGCTGCGATTGAGCGCGGAAGGACGGTATCCGGGGTATTATGCTGCGCGACGTGAGCGTGTACGGTCCTCGGTAGCGCTCTCATGCGTCTGACTGTTGGGTGAGGTATTACGAAGATTGGCCGGTTGTTCACACAGTAATCTCGCGCCTGGCTTGAAGGTGAGATAGTACCAGGTCCATTCCGACATCACCCGTATTCTGTTCCTGAGACCGATAAGAAAAAATACATGGACAATACACCAGAGCACCCAGGCGAGTGGCCCTGAGGCGCGGATCGGACCAAATTGGGCGACGGCTTGCGCGCGGCCGATTGTCGCCAACATGCCACGATCTTTATACACAAATGGGGAACGTCGGTCCGGCAGGAGTTCGTGATTGACCACCTGGGCGACGTACTGGCCTTCTCGCATGGCGACGGGCGCGATCCCTGGCAAGGGTTTGCCGTCGTGGCCGAGACAATGGGCGGCATCGCCGATGACGAAGATCCAGGGATCATCCGGGATCGAGAGATCCGTTCCGACCTTGACCCGACCATATGAATCTTGAGGAACCGCCAGAGTATTGAGAAGCGGCGAGGCCTTGTTGCCTGCCGCCCAAATCACATTGACAGATGAGATCCATTCGTTGCCGACCATCACTCCATCCGGACGGACAGTGCTCACGGGGTTATTCAGTTTGACCATGACGCCCATGCGTTCAAGAGCCGTAAGAGCTTTGGCCGACAGTTTGGGGTCGAATCCTGGAAGAATGCGCGGGCCGGCCTCCACGAGGATGATCGAGAGATCTTCCAGGCGCAAGTGGGGATAATCCGGACCCATCGCTCGTTTCCCGATCTCGAGAAGCGAACCAGCTAACTCGACTCCGGTAGGGCCGCCGCCGACAATTACGAAGGTGAGGCGATTCTGCACGCCGGTTTCAGCTCGCTGTCGTTCAGCCTCTTCGAATGCGAGCAACATCCGTTCGCGCAAATAGATGGCATCAGCCATGGTTTTGAGTCCCGGGGCCAAGGGTTCCCACTCATCGTGTCCGAAGTAGGCATGCCGAGATCCCGGAGCGACAATCAAGGTGTCGAAAGAAATCGGGGCGCTGTCCCGGAGCCGGACTACCCGCGCGCACCGATCGATCGAGCTCACGTCATCCATTACCACACGAACATTGGGTTGTGAACGGAAGAGCGTGCGCAGGGGCCAGGCGATGTCGCTCGGAGACAAGGCCGCGGTCGCGACTTGATAGAGCAACGGTTGAAACACATGATGATTGGTGCGGTCGATCAGAACGACTTCGACATCGCGCAGGAAGCGCGCCGCAGTCATGCCTCCAAACCCGCCTCCGATTATGACAACGCGTTTCTGAGTCATGGGATCGAATGAAAGGGAAGGTTCAATCGAAAATTCACTTTACAAGACGTCGGAACATCCATTGAGTAAACTACGTGGCGAACCACAACCTGTCAAAGACTTCCTCCAAAGTCGCATGTGTGCCCTCTCTCTAAGAATCGGTAGGTCCGGCTTTTTCTTGAGCCTGTTTAGTGAGGATCATCCTATCGCTGAGCGGCGGTGGGAGTGCTGCTACACTTACCTCATTACGGGAAGACGTTCATCGATTGGGAGCACCTGCACGGAGAGAGAAAGGAGTATAGCTCATGGCCGTCAAACCTCGCCGGTTTTCGCGGATGACCAGTTCTGTTTGTTTGGCCGTCGTCGTGTTCATGATGGTCGCCTGTTCGGGCGGTTATTATACGGCCACTGTGAACGGCGGAAAGAAGGTCTATCGCGTCGACGAACAGGGCGCCAAGACGCTCGTGTATGAAACGGACCAGGACGGCAATACCATCATCCATGATGCCGACGATCCAAGGGCGCAGCAGCAGGCTGCTGCGCAGGGGATTGGAGAACCGCTCAGCGCGAAGCGAGCCGACCGACTTGAACAGCTGAGCCGGGCGCTAAAACGGCAGCCGAATGATCCTATTTATGTCAGTCTTGCCCAACCCGTGCTGGATACGCAAATGGAAAAGGCCGAGCGATCAAAAGGGGTGGTGGCGGAGCAGATTCGAAGCGAATTCGAGGCAGATCCCATCATCAAGCTCATCGAGGAGAATCGCAGTCGGTCCGGCTTGTTGAAGCCGCATGTCCCGGCAAGCCCCGATGTCGAAGTGTTGCCGAAGGTTTCGCTGAAGGAAGCCTATGGAGTCGATCGAAAGACAGGAAAACCGAGTAAGGTGCTGGCGGTCGTCTTTGAGGCCACGATCACGACGCAGGTCCCACCGGCAACGTACAATGTTTCAGAATCAGGCCATGTCTTAAAAAACCTGGAGGTCTCCAAACGCTTCGCCAAGCAGGTCAGGCAAGTCATCCTAGAGAAAATTGGCCCCAATATTCCGGCTCACTGACCCCACGACTCACAGCATGACGAGAAACAGTGTGCGATCATTGAGGTATCGATCGGCGTTTGAGTGTATGCCGAGCTTGCGCGACGGCCGGTATGAGTTCGTGGCTCAGATCAATTAACGCATATTCCACGGCTGATAGAACGGTAGCCAGGATGTGACCTGTCAAAAATCCCACCCTGTCCAATTCGTTTGAGCCTCGACGAAAGCAGCTAGTAATTCACTGAACAGATGCTGCTCTCATCATAAGTGCTAGATTATATTGGGCATCCAGACTCAATCAGAAGTGCCTGCAGACCGTCACGGACAACTTGTGGAGGCGGCGTCTCATCCGTGTAATAATGCCGACCGTTTCAGCGTGAGAGCTCGATGGCCAAGAGACAACCAACGGACTTTCGAATCACCATCGCGGATACGTCGCAGGGGCTCCGTATCGTCATGCCTTGCCGGCGCAGTTGGTTGGTAATGTGCGTTCTGGGGTTTTGGATTTGTGGTTGGGGGGTAGGTGAAATCATGGTCACCCTGCAGCTTCTTAACGGGGATGCTCCGCCGGTGGGAGAAGTCTTCATGCTGACCTGGCTTGGAGTCTGGACGGTCGGCGGAGCGTTGGCCATCTTTGCATGGTTTTGGCAGGTGATGGGGAAGGAAATTCTTACAGTACAGGGGCAGACGTTCAAAACCAGGCGTGACATCGGAGGATTCGGTTTTGACAAGGAATATGATCTTGTGCGGATGCGCGATTTACGGGTGGCCCAGATCGACGTCAATCCGTTCGATTTTTCATCGAGTCTTCAATTATGGGGAGTCGGTGGTGGAGTGATCGCCTTCGATCATGGAGCGAGAACCTATCGATTCGGGGCTGGACTTGATGAAGCAGAAGCGAAACAGATCGTGACGGCCATCAAACAACGATACCGTATTCCAGAGAGCACAAGGACGTAGTGGCCTAGGTCGGGCCTGCCGCGAGCCTGCTGAGTTTATGCGGGAGACAGCCATGCCACGCGCAAGGATGGTGGTGGTTTACACGCTGTGCGCCTTGGCACGCACCATCATTTTACAGTAGGAGCAGACATCGCCGGTGGTCGGCTGGCCACAGGTCGTACAGGGGCGCAATATGGCCTGATCCTTTTCCGTCATCGTGGAGAGGGCGGTATCCGGTTTCCGTTGTTTATCCAGAAACCCGCAGTAGAAGGCCTGCTTGGTGCCCGGGGATTCTGTCTCAAGCCGATTCAACACTTCTTTATAGAGAAGGGTTCGCGCGCCTTTGGCCATCGGACACTCTTCCACGATGTAGTCGATGCGATTGAGCACCGAATAGGCCGCCAATTCGCGCTCGGATAGGCGAAAAAGCGGCTTCACTTTCTTGGCAAAGCCGTCGAGAGAGGCCGGCAGGCTGGGGGACTGCTTGTCCAAATACTCTTCCTGCCAGCGGAGCACGTTGCCCAGCAGGCGGGCCGCTTCATCGTCGAGATTGTGTCCGGTCGCCATCACATCGTATTTGTGTTCCAACGCGACGCGATTGAACTGGTACCGTTTGATGGTGCCGCAGGTGGAACAGGTCGGACGATGAATCAGCATGGCCAGTTCCTTGATGCCGGCGCCGGCTTCCTGCTCGACAATATGGACATGCAGGACTGCGCCGATCGGCGTGGCGACCGTTTCGGCAAACCGGACGACTTTGGCATGGGACACTTTCGAATAGCCGCCGATGCCGAGGTCTACATAGAGAGCGTCGGCTTTGTAACCCATCTTAAGGAGAATATCCCAGAGAGCCAGGCTATCTTTCCCGCCCGAGACCGCCACTAGGATGCGATCATCCTTTCCGAACATCTTTTCAGACTTGATGGCTCGGCTGACCTGGTCATGCACATAGGTATTGAAGCAGCCTTTGCAGAAGGCGGCATTGTGGCGGGGGAGGTCGATCACTGCTCGGGTTTTGCATTTCGTGCAGTTCATGCTCGATTCGCGAAGCGAGACTCGTAAAGCGTGAAACACGGAGAGCCGCCGGAGATGACCGGACGGATCTCGATCTGGTCCTGGTCGTAGAGCATCTCGTCTTCGGTCACGAGTTCATCGCCGCGTATGATCAAATGCGCCTCGACCACGAGATTGAGTTCTTTGAAGAGATCTTTCGCCTTCTTCGGACCTTTGACCTCAATGGTTCGTGCGGGATGGCTGAGTTGAACCTGCATGCCGCGATCATATGCCGCGGATGCGCAAGGGAGCAAGGGGCCTTGGGGTCTACGAGTGTCTGCGGAGTTTTCCGACGGAGTGCATACATGCAGAATACATTCACATCCTGATCGTGCGACTCGTGAGGGGTTGCGTGGCCTCGTGTAGGCGATCGATGAAGGTGGCGGCGAGGAAAAGTTGATGGGAGTAGTTAGTGGCGACCATTGGGGGCCCGTCTCACAGAACCTCGCGTTCCACTGGACCTGCGAGCGGAGAGCCATTTCTTGAACGAGGCCTGGCTTTCCCCCGACGGTTTGCCGGCGAGGAGGCCTTCGATGCTGATGTCCTCATCAAGTTTGCTCCAGTGAATACCGTACCCTCGGCCAATCAAACGCCAGTTCTTGCGTTCTGCCGGTGTCGCGTGGATCAATCGAGGAAACCAGGCGAGTGGTACGGACAAACTCCTTCCGTCGCTCAGTTCTACGGTTAACGTGTCTTCCGTCACCGTCACTGTTTCTGCTACCGGCACTGAGATCTCAATCGGCGAAGTATTCATCCCACGTCTCCCGAAGACCGTCCTGATGTTCGATCATGAGTTTATGAAGGCGACCGATTTCCGGACGTGAAAATCCACCGCTCTCTTGCAACCGGACGGGATCCAGCCAAAACTTCGCCACCTTGTCTTCCCGTTCAATGTGTATGTGGGGTGGTTCATCGCGATCACCCGCGTAGAAGAAAAACCGATAAGGACCAACCTTCAGAACTGTCGGCATGAACGTGCGCTCATTACGAACGCATCTTAGCACGTTGGCTCTCTCAAGCTGAAGCGTTCTACTGCTTCCTTATGCGATGCCTCACCCGCTGAACGCCATAGGTCTCATCACTTGCATCAAGACCTCCAAATTTAATTGTTTCATTGCTCTTTCACTAACACCCCATCTGGATTCTTATGGTGGTCTCAATTGAACAGTCTAGTAGAGGCGGTTTCAGGAAATACCGTCCCTTGTGGGAAGACCGTCTTCTGCTCACATTGCCTCGTTTTCTCATCCGGTGCTAGACTCTGCTACCGTAATTCCTTCATTGATCGCTCCCAAACGCTGCGTAAGTACGATGCCTCGTCCTGAGGAACAACCTGTGGAGGGCCAATGTCGATTCGGATGGTTGCCACGCCTCTGTTCGGCGTCGGCATTCTCGCCTTGATTCTGATCGTTCACGTGGGTGTGGCCGATGCGCAGGTCAAGTGCTGGGCGCCTCGTCAGAACGAGGGGCCTGTCACCGATAAACGCTGGTCCCGCCATCTCAAGGCGATGAGCGCCGCAGAAACCATTCTCAAGCAGTCACAGGAGTTTCTGAATTCGCCGGTTCCCGTCCGTCTGCGGGCCACGATGGCGGCCAATCGGTATGAACCGAAAGACTCGCGGTTGGTCGTGCAGGCCTATCCGGAGCAGACGTCGCTCGGTATCGGGATCTGGCAAGGAGAATGCGGGATTAGTCCCGATGCAGACCGCATGGCCGGATCGATCGGAAGGATCAGCATCTATTTCAACCACCTCTCGAAGGACCTGTTCATGGGCCAGGACGAGGTTCCGAAGTTGACCGGTTCGAGGGGCGGGTATCCCGAGTACAACGGGTGGGTGGTGATCTCGAAGAACGGGCGGCTGCCATGGATTCCTCAAACTCTCGGCGATCGACTCGATCGCGTAGGGGCTGCCCGTGAGCGGGCCTTGGCCGATTGGCGCAGCGCCAGGGCTTTACGCACAGCTCCCGATCAGACCATGATCGATCGGACTGCGGCCTTGCGGAGAAAGACCGATCCAGCCGGCGCCGACCAGTATGTGGAGAATATGAGGCGGCTGACGGCGGACATTCAAGCGGGGCAGGCCAAAGATGCGGCACGAGAAGCGCTGCTCACGAAACTCCTCAACGACTACCATGCCTATCGAGCATCGTTTACGGCTCAGCAACTCGCTATGTCGGCGGTCTGGGCGGATACGGACGGCTCCGTCCGCAAGACGATGGAGGCTCAGATCGATGAGCTGCAAGCGTTCAGCGTGGATGAGCAGGAAAGAGTGGGTGACATACGGGAGCACAGTCGAAGCCTGGAGAGGGAGGCGATGGCGAGCGACAATGAAGCGGCGGCGCGTCGGTTGCGCACCCAAGCCAGGGACTTGTTGCAGGATGCCGACCAAGTCGGCAAGGACCATAGGGAACGTGCTGCACTGGAGGAAGAAGCCTTGCGAGGCGCCTATGAATTGACCAACCTGAAACCAGGCCCGGCGGAACAAGTACTTGCCTATAAGATGGATCCGACCTTTCCGAGCCGGAGTCAGCCGGGAAAGATCCAGGTTATCGTCCTGTCGACGGGGACCTTGGCCGAAGAGGATATTCTGCAGCGTCCTGAACAGGCTGCGCGCAGGACCTGGCTCGACCGAGTCAAAGCGTCGATTGATTACGCTGCCTTGGCGGCATTACTGGACTGATGCTTGCAGAAGAGACCAAGGAGGAAACTGAAGATCCTGATGGTCATCTTGATGATCATGGAGACGAGATTGAGAATGTGAAACGGCATATGGTGGAACACGACACCCGCCTCCCTGTATCGGATAATCGTCAGCGCCGTCCGTCATACCACACAGAGAGGTGCTTCTTATCCTGCAACGTCCTTTTGGGAAGGAAAAAGATTCGGAAGATTTGCACGGCGATCTCCCGGCCTGAGTAGAGCGCGACCTTGCGTGACGATGTCTTGAGTGGATGCCCCGTCAAGATCGTAAATTGAAGGCCCTGCCGTCGTCCCCATTGTTTGAGCTGTTTGCTGAGCCTAATCTCGTCTAATGCGTAAAGTTCTTGGTCAAACCCACCGACTTGTTGAAAGGCATCGCGTCGACAGACTACCAGCGCTCCAGCGGCCCAGCGACAGAGAACAGAGACTGTCGTCCAGAACCGCAGCGTCATGCCGGCCCACCAAGGCAATCCGTCCATGCGCAGCGTGCTGCCGCATCCGACGTACTTCCCGGACTCAATCAGCTGCAGAATCTCGGCAAGCAGACCGGGGCTCAGCAGGCTGTCGGCATCCAAGAACAGTAACCAGTCTCCCGTCGCGTGGGCCGCGCCGGCATTGCGCGCCCGGCCGATTTGATTGATCGGTTCGAAGACGACGGTTGCGCCGGCCAGCCTGGCAAGCTCGGCTGTATTGTCGGTGGAATTGTTATCCACGACGATGGTCTCGGATGTGAACCCTGAGCGCTGGTTCGTCGCAATTGAAGTAGCGACGGAGTGCAGGGATTGTTGGATCAGACGTGCTTCGTTGAATGCAGGGATGACGATAGAGAGATACATAAGGCCGCCATCATGCCACATGTGCCATAGGTTACGAAATAGGCCGTCGGTTTCGAATGATGGTGAAGATCGAGGACGCGAAGACGCAGCCTGCGGACAGCTTTCATGCATGATAAAATGCCGTCGATGCCACTCACTCGATTCCATCCGATCATCGCGGACTGGTTTGCTTCGCAGGTCGGCCGACCGACCGACGTTCAACTCCGAGCGTGGCCCGCGATCCAATCGGGAACGGATGCGTTGATCGCCGCGCCGACCGGATCGGGAAAGACGCTCGCGGCCTTTCTCTCCTGCATCGACAGCCTGTTTAAACAGGCGCTCAATCGTGAACTTGACGACCATACCTCCGTGCTCTATGTCTCGCCGCTCAAAGCGCTGAGCAACGATATACAAAAAAATCTCCAGAAACCGCTGGCGGAAATCGGACAGCTGGCGTTGCAAGCCGGGCTGCTGATGCCGGAACTACGCGCCTTGGTCCGCACCGGCGACACGCCCATGGCGGATCGGCAGCAGATGCTCAAGCGGCCGCCGCATATTCTCGTGACGACGCCGGAGTCCCTGTTCATCTTATTGACGGCCGAGAAGAGCCGGCGACTCTTGCAGACCGTGCGCACTGTGATCGTCGATGAAATTCATGCGTTGGCTCCGAACAAGCGCGGGGCTCACCTGGCGCTCTCGCTGGAACGACTGGAAGCGCTTACCCACGTGAAACCACAGCGGATCGGCCTCTCGGCGACGCAACGACCGATCGAGCTGGTCGCACGGTTTCTCGTCGGTAGCTCAAGGGCGTCACGTGCCGATGGTCAACTATTAATCGTTCCCGATTCACCGGCCGATGGCTGTCAGCTATCAGCCGCCGGCTCTTCTCCTTGCACGATCATCGACGTCGGCCATCGTCGTGAACTGGACCTCGCTGTGGAAGTGCCGAAGGATGAGCTGAGCGCCGTGGCGACCAATGCGATCTGGTCCGATGTCTACGATCGGGTGGCTGAGTTGGTTCGCCACCATCGCTCGACCCTGGTCTTTGTGAATACACGCCGGTTGGCTGAGCGCGTCTCCCATTACTTGGAGGAACGTCTCAAGGATTTGGGTCCCGATGTCGTGGCGGCTCATCACGGAAGCCTCTCGCGGCAGATCCGTCTCTCGGCGGAAGAGCGATTAAAAACGGGGAAAACACGCGTCGTAATCGCCACGGCCTCGCTGGAGTTGGGCATCGACGTCGGCACGGTCGATCTGGTCTGTCAGATCGGCTCGACGAGAGCCATCGCCACGGCGCTGCAACGGATCGGAAGGGCCGGCCATTGGATCCATGCGATTCCAAAAGGCCGGTTGTTTGCGATGACCAGGGATGAATTGCTGGAATGCGCGGCGTTGGTCCGCGCGATCCTGCAGGGGACGCTGGACCGGATCACCGTGCCGCCGGCTCCGCTCGACATTCTCGCTCAGCAGCTCGTTGCCGCGTCGGCCGGCCAGACTTGGGTAGAGGAAGACTTGTTCAGTCTCTGCCGACGAGCCTTTCCCTATCGCGCGTTGTCACGGGACGATTTCGATGCCGTGGTGCGGATGTTGGCCGATGGCATCGCGACGCGGCGAGGGCGGGGGCTGGCCTATCTCTACCACGACCGGATCAACCATCGGATCAAGGGGCGGCGCGGGGCGCGGCTCGCGGCGATCACGTCAGGGGGCGCCATTCCCGATACTGCCAACTATGCGGTCGTGGCGGAACCGGACGGCACGGTCGTCGGATCCGTCGATGAAGATTTCGCGGTGGAAAGTCTGGCCGGCGACATCATGTTGCTCGGCAATACGTCATGGCGGATCAAGAGGGTCGAGGCCGGAAAAGTGCGGGTGGAAGATGCGCGGGGGGCGCCGCCCAGCATTCCGTTCTGGCGAGGCGAGGCGCCGTCGCGCACGGCGGAACTCTCCGCGGAGGTCGCTTCACTTCGTCACGAGATCGCCGCGCGCGCGTCTTCTCCTGCCGATTCAGAGTACTCAGTCCTGTCGTGGCTTCGCCATGAATGCGCGCTCGATCCGCGCGGCGCGCAACAGGCCATCGAATATGTCCTGATGGGAAAAGCCGTGTTAGGGGTGGTGCCGACGCAGGAGACGGTTGTCGCTGAACGGTTCTTCGATGAAAGCGGAGGGATGCAGTTGGTGATCCATGCCCCGTTCGGCGGGCGGATCAACAAGGCCTGGGGACTCGCGCTACGCAAGCGGTTCTGCGTGACGTTCGATTTCGAGCTGCAGGCAGCGGCGACGGATAACGGCCTCGTGATTTCGCTGGGCGAGAAGCACAGTTTCCCCTTGGAGTCCGTCTTCGGCTATCTCCATTCCAACAGCGTGCGAGACGTCTTGATTCAAGCGGTGTTGCTGGCGCCGATGTTCGCCACGCGATGGCGGTGGAATGTCTCGCGATCGTTGGCGCTGTTGCGCTTTGCGAACGGCAAGAAGGTGCCGCCGCAGATTCAGCGCATGAGGGCCGAAGATCTGCTGGCGGCAGTGTTCCCCGATGCCATTGCCTGCCAGGAGAATCTGACAGGGGAACGGTCGGCACGTCGGATGCCTGACCACCCGCTCGTGCAGGAGACGATCCGTGATTGTCTGACCGAGGCGATGGATCTCGATGGGCTTATCGAAGTCCTGCGAAAGATCGAATCAGGCGCGATCGCCTGCATCGCGGTGGATACGCCGGCGCCGTCCGTTTTGTCGCACGAAATCTTGAACGCCAATCCGTACGCCTTCCTGGACGATGCGCCGCTGGAAGAACGGCGGGCGCGCGCCGTCGACATGCGCCGGACGCTGCCGCCCGATCTGTTGGAGCAGGTCGGCGCCTTGGATCCGGCCGCGATTGAAGAAGTTCGGCGTGAGTCCCGGCCGGTCGTGCGCGATCCGGATGAATTGCATGACGCGCTCCTGACACTGGTGTGGGTGCCTGAGGCGACCTTCCCACAATGGCAGCCGTATCTGCCGCCACTCGTGGAATCTGGTCGTGCCGTCCCTCTTGCGCTGCACGCTCGCCTCGCTGAGTCGAAGCAGGCTTCACACTCGCCTCGCATCGTCGGCGAAGCGGGCTTCACGCCTTACGAGGTCCGGGGCTGGGTGGCAACGGAGAATCGAGAACGGGTCGAGCAATTATTCGCGGCAGGCGATGACTCGACGCTCGATGCCATGATGCTCGGGTGGATGGAGAGCATCGGCCCAACGACCATCAGCGAACTCGCGACTCGGCTCCATCTTTCCATTGAGCACGTCGAGCATGCGATGCTCCGCCTCGAAGCCTCCGGCCAAGTTCTCCGCGGCCGGTTTACGCTTCACGCCTCACGAGCGACGAACGATGAGATTGAATGGTGCCACCGCCGCTTGCTGACCAGGATCCATCGTTTAACGATCGGGATTCTGCGCAAAGACGTTGAGCCGGTGACGGCGTCGGAATTCATGCGATTCGTGATGCAATGGCAGCATGTCACGCCGGGATCGCGTCAGCACGGAGAAGCCGGCCTGCTGCAAGTGATCGGACAAGTTGCAGGGTTCGAGGCGGCTGCGTCTGCGTGGGAACCACAGCTCTTGCGTCTTCGCATGGCGAAATACGAACCTGAGCTCCTGGATCGTCTCTGCCTGAGCGGCGCGGTCGGCTGGGGGCGCCTCTCGCCGCATCCGAACTTGTCACAAGCAGGCGCGATGGACCGGCGGCGTATTGTTCCAACCAGCCTCGCTCCCATCAGTCTCTTTCCTCGTGAAGACCGTGAGTGGTTGATGAAGGTGTTTCACGGTGAAGCAACTCCGACTCTCGCTGATCGCCATGCTCAACTGAGCGTGGTCGCGCAGGATCTGTGTCATGTGTTGCAACAACAAGGCGCCAGCTTTTTTGCCGATCTGGCGCGGGTGAGCCATCATCTTCCGGCGGAAGTCGAGAACGGGTTGTGGGAATTGGTGGCAGCCGGTCTGGTGACGGCCGATGGATTCGATAACCTCCGTGCCCTCATCAATCCCCATCGGCGACGGGCCGAAGGGCGTGAACGGACCCGTCGGCCCCGGCATGCGGGAGGACGGTGGTCGTTGCTGCGACAGGAGGGTCGGTCATCGGTCACTGGTCAATGGTCGTCGGCTCCGGATCAAGTCATCAGCCTGCTTCGCCAGCTCAGCGAGGCGAGCCATCGGCCATCAGCCATTTGCTCGGTTGAACCCGTCGCTCGCCAACTGCTTCGCCGCTACGGGGTCGTCTTTCGTGACCTGCTGGCGCGGGAATCGTTGGTTCAGTCGTGGCGGGATCTGCTGGTGCAGTATCGGCGGATGGAGATGGCGGGCGAGGTGAGGGGCGGGCGATTCGTGACGGGATTTACCGGCGAGCAATTCGCTCTGCCGGAGGCGGTGGAGGGGTTGCGCGCATTGCGCAAGAGCGGCAACCTGAGCGCCGGGATAGAGGTGAAGATTTCAGCCTGCGATCCGCTGAACCTCGCGGGGATTGTGTTGCCAGGGCCACGAATCCCGGCTGTACCGACAAACTTTCTCATCCTCAAAGATGGTGTTGTGGCGCGGACGGTCATCGGCCGTCAGGGTGAGACCGCGCCCTTCGCTCAAGAGCGGATCGATGCGCGGGCTGTGCAACAGCGTTCGTGACGGTCAGGTCAGCGAACAAACGGCCTCGAGGTGTCCTGCAACAGTGCGAGCAAGGCCGTGGAATCTCGCTCCGATGTATCTCTTTCGTCTGACGGAGAAAGTGCGAGACAGCCATTGCTGCCGATCACGATTCCGGCGCAATGTGAGTTGAACGGAGAATAGAATCGGGCAACTCGGAGACGATTCATGGCCGGCACTCTGATTGTGTTGGAGAAAGGGAAGACATGAAACGCTATCTCATGGCGGCACTGGCGGTGCTCATCATTTTTAACGACATCCTTGGGCCGAATACTCAGGCTGCCGATGTTCCATCAAGTGTGTTGTTCGAGAATGTGCGCGTCTTCAACGGATCCTCCGATCGTCTGTCGTCGCCTGCGAACGTGTTGGTCGTCGGCAACACCATCAAAGCGATTTCCACTGTGCCCGTAACGGTTCCCTCCGGTACATCAGTGACGCGGATTCAGGGCGGCGGGCGTATACTCATGCCGGGATTAATCGACGCCCATGTTCATCTCATGTTCTCGAATGTGTCGCAGGCGGTGATCCTGATGGCCGACATCGGGTACGTCAATCTTGCTGCAGGGAAGGCTGCACACGAGATGCTCATGCGCGGCTTCACCAGTGTGCGCGATCTGGGCGGCCCGGTGTTCGGGCTCAAGCGAGCGATTGATCAGGGGCTTGTGGCCGGACCACGTGTCTGGCCGTCCGGTGCGTTCATTTCCCAGACGGGCGGCCATGGTGATTTCCGGTTGCCGACGGACATTCCATCCCGCCCTGGCGACTACACCTATGGTGAGCGCATCGGCGCGACCGTGATCGCCGATAGCCCTGATATGGTGCGCCGGCGGGTGCGCGAGCAGCTGATGTTGGGGGCCTCCCAGATTAAGTTAATGGCGGGCGGCGGTGTCGCGTCGAGCTTTGATCCGCTTGATGTCACGCAATACAGCACCGACGAGTTGCGTGCCGCGGTGGAGAGTGCCGAGAACTGGGGCACCTACGTGACCGTGCACGCTTACACGCCGCGCGCCGTGAAGCAGGCAATTGAAGCCGGGGTGAAGTGCATCGACCACGGTCAGTTACTCGATGATGCCACCGCGAAGCTGATGGGGGAAAAAGGCGTCTGGTGGAGCCTGCAACCATTCACCGACGACCGTCCTTCGCCATTCCCCGAAGGTTCGCCGAACCGGATCAAGCAGCTCCAGATGTACAACGGCACCGATACGGCCTACGCACTGGCCAAGAAATACAAGATCAAAACAGCTTGGGGTACCGACATTCTCTTCAGTGCTGAAAACGCAGCCGGACAGGGAAAGATGCTCTCGAAGATGGCGCAGTGGTATCAGCCGGCTGAAGTGCTCAGAATGGCGACCGCGGACAACGCCGAGCTGCTCGCGCTCTCGGGCTTGCGGAGTCCCTATCCCGGCAAGCTTGGCATCATTCAGGAAGGGGCGATGGCGGACCTGCTGCTTGTCGACGGCAATCCCTTGGACAACCTGAAGCTGATCGACGACCCGGAAAAGAATTTTCTTGTGATCATGAAGAACGGAATCCTCTACAAGAATCTGGTCAAGTAAGAAGAGGGCTGGCATGATTCGCGCACCGCTCATCATCATTCCGGCTGCCGGCGCGTCCAGACTATTGTTCTCACCTGTGTCGGCTGAGACCAACATCGCTCCAGCTAGAGCCAAATTTCAGGTGACAGTGTAGTGCTTCTGCTGACTGCGTCGGCCGGTCCCCCTGCTCAGATCCCTCAAGCCACGTTATCGAATGAATGCTCCGGATGTATCCCGAAGCAGTAAAAGCAAGGCCGTGGAATCCTTGCCTATCTTCCCGGCATAGCTTGCCTGGGCGGCGGAGAAAAATGCTGTCTGTCGGTCATTTGGAACTCCCAACAGCCTGCTGATCGAGGCCAAATACTCTCCGCGACCTGCTGCGACATCTTGAACCAGGTTTTCATGATTGAACGAGACGAACGCCGTCGCCTTGAAATCCGGCTTGATCTGCCCGTCCTCGCTCCACCAGGCTGCTCCCGATGTGGTGCCGGTGACGTTGGATGTCGTGTCGGTCGTTTGGTTAATGGTGGCTTTCAGGGTGCAACCCGTTAGGCCAAGCATCAGGCTTGCACCGATGGCTGCTATATTTCGAAAAGATTTCCGCATGGAGTCCTCCCTCTTCAAGCAGGATCGTCTGAATGCCCACACTATATCATTATGGTCTCTTAAGTTCAGCCGACTGGGTGCCGATAGCGGAGCGAGGCAAGGCGTATCCCTGATCGATCGAGTAGGAGATCTCCTATGCCGGTTCAGGCCCTGACGTCCGTCGATCCACATCACTTCTTCAATCTGCGCCGGCTACCCGATGGCGAGGTCCATCGACTGGATACAAGGGTCAGCGGCGTGGCGGTGTCCAACGAGTTTTCAGGGCGGCTCGCGGTGACGACAGCGGAAGGGGATCGGATTACGTTCACCGCAGACCTTGCGACCGATTTTCGATCCGAGAGCCACATTTCTCAGATGGCGGACGATCGTACAATGGGAAGGGTCGAAGCGACGTATACACACTACGCTGTCCAACGTGACTTCGGCCTAGCCGTGGAGGGAGATCTCAACAAGGAGGAGCTGCACGACCTGAAGATCCTCTTCGGGAACATCGCGACCATCTTTCGTGGATTCTTTCAAGGAGAAGATGAAGTTACCAGGGCCCATACCACCAAGCTTGCGGAGGGGTTCAGGGGGATGGACTCACTCTCCGGTCCCGACTTGAGTGTCGACGTTGTTCGATCGGTTGTGGTGGCGGCGGCATCACACATTACCTCGGGTGGGGCGCCAGCGGCGGTCGCGGCGATCCCGCAGCCGTCCAACGGTACCACGGCGCCCACCCCGTCATCGGGCTTGCCCGATGGGACTCATCTCACTGTGCCAGTGAAGGACGCGCATCTCGCATCACTCATTCAACAAGTACTCGATGCACTGAAGGATGCGAAGGTGGAATTAGAAAAGGTTCGCGCCTATCTGCCGGACTTCTTCGAGAAGTTGCGGGATGATTTGGTGAAGGAATTTCATGGCGAGCGGGAACCAAAGATTGATGATCAGGATCATTCGATAGCTCAAGTATCAGATGAAGTGAATTCGCCGGCAAGCAGTAGGAGCCTGCTTGTTGCCTACCGAACCGTCACAGAGACATCATTCTCGTTGTCGATGCACGGTTAATCCCACCGATAGCCCTCGAGAATCCTTCATGTTACTCTTGAAGTCACTTGCCATCGTAAGGTAATCAAGCAGTGGGCTCAAGTTTCATGTTCAAGATTCAGACAATGCCGGCGTTCGTTCAGCGCGCGAGTGTCTAAGAGACGAGCAGCGGAGGCCCAACCTCATATTTTCCCTTGCGTCACTCACTGCTATGCAGTAGACCTCTTCCGGCTAGCATAATCGTTCGACCAATATTGCATGGTTCAACGTATTCATATTTTGGGTGGACCTGGCAGCGGAAAGACTTATGCGGCTGGTCGTCTATCTCGAATGCTGCAGATTCCGGCTCACGATTTAGATGGATTATTCTGGGATGTGCAAGCAGACCGCTATGGTCGTCGGGCTGCTGAGGATGGACGCGATACGAAACTTGCCGGCATTGCTCGGCAGGAACAATGGATCGTCGAAGGTGTTTACTATACATGGCTGAAGCCTGTTTTTGAACGAGCAGACCTCATCGCAGTGTTGCAGCCACATGTGTTCATGCGTGACTTGAGAATTGTGAGGAGGTTTGGATACCGCAAATTGGGAATCAGTACTTCAAAGCAAGAAGGATTCGGAGATCTATACCGTCTTTTGCTTTGGAATCATCAGTATGATACGGCCAATCTGAAACGTGCGATGGAATGCATCGAGCCATATGTGCATAAGTTTATTCATTGCCGCTCAGCGGACGAGCTCGTCTCCCGCGTCCTGAAGTCGGTGAATCAATCGATAGTATAGTGTCAACAAGCAAGTCCGCTCATTGAACGTTATCATCGAGTTATTTCTAACGCGACCTCTGGGGAAACTCTGGAGCAGACGGCTGAACTGGAGCGGCCGGTGGAGAAGGAAACTGAAATGTTTGATTGTGCAATTGAAGGGGAGGGCCAAGGTTTAATCCCGGACTTGGCGAAGGCTGCACCTTGATGAGTCGCTCACCATTCGGCAGATTAATCGTGCTTTCGACGTTTCCTCGATGGTCTTTGTAGACTTGGATGCCGCCTTCCGGACCCAGTACTTGGTTTAACCGTTGCTTCGCGCTCGGCTGTTGAGAAGGCTCCTCCGCAGCGGCGGGCAAGCTCGGCCACATGATTCCCATTAGGATAATGAAAAAGGCAGTGATCCGATGCATGAGTTCCATTATATACTGTCTCCTTGCTCAAGTTGTTATAGACCCCAAGCTGGCCGAGCCGGCCTTTCAATACTGATTGATGATCAAGAATGAGGCTGTGATGATCCCAGAGAAGAAACTGCAAGTGGCCATACTGTTGTACGACGGCATGACCGCGCTCGATGCGATCGGCCCCTATGAAGTCCTTCAGTCGCCGACGCTCGGTACCGACGTGCGCTTTGTGGCGCGCGAGAAGGGCGTGAAGCGCACCGACTTCGGGAGGCTGCGTTTGACGGCGGACTATACGCTCGATGAAACCATCAGCCCCGATATCCTCGTGGTGCCAGGAACTGCGTTTCCACAAGCCGTGATGGGCGATCAGTTGGTCCTCGAATGGATTGCACGGGTGCACCGCACGACCAAGTGGACCACGTCGGTCTGTACCGGCGCTTTAGGTCTGGCAGCCGCCGGTGTGCTTCAGGGCCTGAAGGCTACCACGCATTGGCTCGCGCTCGATGTTTTGAAACAATTCGGCGCCGTTCCAACCAAAGAGCGTGTCGTTCGCGACGGCAAGATCCTCACTGCCGCCGGGGTTTCCTCCGGGATCGATATGGCCCTCACCCTGGTTGCCGAAGAGTTTGGCGCCGATGCGGCGCAACTCACCCAACTGCTCATTGAATACGATCCCCAGCCGCCGTTTGATGCCGGAAGTCCCGACAAAGCGCCGAGCGCGATCGTGGATGCGGCACGTAAGGAGTTCAGCAAGTTGGTCGTCATGCCATAATCCCTGTCGATGACATCACAGGGACGGTTTATCTCACCGCTGCCGCTTCTTCACATTCCATCTATCGCTTGCCGATCGCATATGGGGGCGACCAGAGGCCCAACACGCAAGTAGTTAAAGAACTTCGGCGGATCACAACTATGGCTTCCTGCGAAGGCATGGGAAATTTTCCTGCCCCATGAGTCTAACGTCAGATGAGATGCTCACCCTTGCTACAGTCCGTGCATCGGTTTAGGATTGTTAGCATAGCGTATGAGTCACCCGTTGGATTTCGTCACCGTTGAAGGACTTCTTGTCTATGGTCGCGCCCTTGCTCGCCGGGCATCGGAGCGGGGACTCGTCGAACCTCCATCAATAGAACCATCCGCCGATGAGATTGATCGCGTCCGGACCAAGATGGAGCGGCTTCGCTCGTTCGTTGAGCGCGCTGCGTCCGGGTTTGCAACCGCAGACACATACCGATCAGCTCGGGAAGGTCTCATCGATGATCAGCTGGTATTTTTTGCGGCATGGAACGCGCTTCTGGCGGAAGGCTCGCTGCAGCCGCTGCTCCGAGCGGCGATCGGGTCGGTGGCCAAACCGACCTATCGGCGCCCGGTCGCCATTGTGCCGCGCGCGCAGCTGACCCCCACGCTGGCGGAAGGCCGCATTGTTCTGGAACTGGGCGACGACCGGTTTTGGTTGTTGCCGCTCGATCTTGCAGACCGAACGCTGTTTTTCACGATGCGCCACGGCGTGTCACAGGTGGACAGCAAGACCCATCGCGTCGGACGCCGCTTGCCGAATCAATTGGATCGAGAACGAGGTGTAGCCAAAGCCGATGCGGTCGGAGCGGCGCTCGCCCACATGATCGGCCTGGTGGGACAGCAGCTGGATTTTCTGCATCTCGCGAATTACCTCGATCCGCGAACCTTCCTCCATTGCATCAGCCGCAGCCCGAATACCAAACAACTCTATGAACGGGTGTCTGCGACGTTACTGCAAGGAGCGTCCGCGTCCGAACCCATCGTCGAGCCTGCACTGGAATCGTCGGATTTCGGCTGGGTCACGGGATTGGAAAAGTCGGTGGAGCTCGAAGAGGCCGCGCAGGCGTTCGGCGTGGAGACCTCGACGGCCAAGCGGCTGATGAAAGATCCGCTCTATTGTTATCCGGCCGGCAATTCTTTCTTCGACCTCTATGTCGACGTCATCGATGGTCTCCACCGATTGGGCTCCGCGCAGAAGGGAGGAGTCGCCTGCCTCTACACTCACAGTTCCACCCTGCGGGCCTTGATGATCTATTTGGACCCACGTCCGTTCCATGAAGCGTTCAGTGAGTTCAGCGATTATAAGGAAAGCCAAGACAATGTGGTGTTGCTCACGGTCGAACAGGGCCGGATGTCCGGCTATTCAACGGCGGTTGGGCTGTCCGAACGGGAGCGGGTCGCGCGCAACACTTGGGTGACAGTGGAGACGGCGAGAAAAGATCGCGTCACGCTCAAACCTCGATTCCTCAAGCGGATCGTGGCGCTTGTCTCCGGAGGTGATTTTGCCGGCGCCGGCGCCGCGCTAAAAGAATTGCATGTGACCGGCCAACGCATGGGGTTGGAGGTCTATTTCGTTCGGCACGGCTATCTGGGTCTGGCCAACAATTGGATCGAACGCGTCACCGACGAACATACGCGCGGCCTGGGCAGCCATCCCAGCAGTCCCATCGGCAGCAGCCGCTTCGAGGAGTTCAAACAGGAGGCCGTGCAGCATGTAGCCATGCGCCATTTGGAACCCTACGTCCGTGATGGCGCGTTGATTGTGCTGGGGGGCGACGGCAGCATGCGAGGAGCTCGGGCCATTTACGAAGAGTTCGGGGTACAGGTGGTCGGCATTCCAGGCAGCATCGACAACAATCTCGAAGGAACCATCTCTCTCGGCTTTCAGTCCGCCGTGACGTTGGCGGATCAGTCCATCGAATCTCTCAAAGCCACCAGCGCGGCGATGGGCAGTGTGTTCTTCGTGGAGATCATGGGCGCTGGGTCAGGCCATCTTGCGTTGGCCTGCGCCTATCAGGCGAGAGCCGAGGGGTTGTTGGTCAATGAACATCCCGACCCGAATGCCTATATCGATGAGGTGATCCTCGGCACGCTCAAGCGGACATTGGGTGTGCCGAACAAGAGCCATCTCTTCGTCGTCGCCGAACGGACGCCGCACCGTCATCATAAGGACGGCGGTGTCCATGGGCTGGTGGACTATGTCGCCGGAGTGATCGCACGGTGGCCGGAACGGCAATCGCGCCCCGATCATTATCCGCTCACGCCGGCCACCAAAGCCACGATTCTTGGCCACACGCTCCGGGGTGCTCGTCCAATACCGGAGGACAAGGCGATTGCGCAGCATCTTGCCCATGAAGTGGTGCATCGGCTGATCGACTCGCCTGAGGATATCGTCGGCTGTCTCTTGGCCTACCGTGAACGGGGATCAATCAGTCCGATTCCACTCCATGCGGTCACATCGAAGCAGTTCGACTGGGACGTCTTCAGTCGGATGCATGGCAGCACCCGCGTCTCGTAACTCGCTCGGCTGCCGTCAGGACCGATCACCTACTCAGCAGGCTGTTGACGAAATCCGCCGCCGACGTGCTCAAACGTTCGGCAGGGAGTTGAGCCTGTCGGTGAGTGCGAGAGTCGATGGGAGAGTTATACGGTGAGAGCGGAGGCAGCCGAGTGAATCTCAGCAGCCCTTGAACTTCTTTGACCGGCATTGTTCCGAGAGTCGCTTGGCTTCCGTGATCTGCGCGGACGACATACGCTGGGCGACATCCTCGCGGTTTTCTTCCGCTTGCTTCTTTTCCTCACCCTGCATGTGTGTGGCGGCAAGGCTCACCCACATATAGGCCCGCACATAATCCGATGGCCCCCCCAGTCCCGCGAAATACAATTCCGCAAGGTTATTTTGCGCCATTGGGTGCCCCTGCGCGGCGGCCTTTTCGTACCAGGCTCGCGCCTGGGCATAATCCTGCGGGACCCCTCTTCCTTTGGCATAGAGTTCCCCAAGTCGATGCTGTGCCTCCGTATCCCCCTGGGTGGCTTGGGCCTGGAGCGCATGGAGGTCTTTGTTGTCGGGTGGGGGAAATGCCGCTCCTTCTCCAAGCGGAAGGGCGAGGGTTGCGAAAAGCATGATGCTGGCAATGGCACGCATGGAGTGTGGAGTATGCCGCGCACGCGAAGGGATCGTCAAGACGAAAGACACAGACACGAGGCTGGAGTGTTTTTTCTCCGATCGTGATACTGAGATCGACGTACAGCTGCTAACACGCTGTGGAAACTCAGGCATGGGGGGATGGGCGGGTGTCGGGGGTGGAGGAGGAAGCGCGAGTGTCCCATTGTTCAATTGAAGAGGCGGGCCAAGGTTGAGCCCGGGGCTTTGCGGTGGCTGTGCGGTCATGATTCGTTTGCCGCCTGGGAGATTGATCGTGCTCTCTACATTTTGCCGAAGAGTTTGGTGTTGATGCGGCGCAACTCACCAGGCTGCTCATCGAGTACGATCTCCAGCGGCCGTTTGATGCCAAGAGCTTAGGCAAGGGCACCGCCAGCCATGTCACCTTATCTCAAGTTCAGCATGTCGCTGAATCCCGCGTGTCACAAATCGTGAAATCAGTTGTCAGAAAATCCATCTCGCGATACCCCTAATCAAGCGCTGGTTTCCAGCGTTGAACAGCGCATAACAATCAATCGCAGGGGAGGATGTTCATGCATCTAGTCGTGGTGTCAGCCATCGCGGTCGGGTTGGTGTATTTATTGTGGGAGATCAGGCCGTAGGGCTTGTTTTCATGTGAACGTACCGAGTGCGCGCCCATGAGGCGCAGCCCTTACGCGGCCTCCAGGGGACGACCTGCTGGAGGCCGTGGTTTTTTGCGCCTCATTTCTCACCTGGCGTTTCCGTATGTCCCGCAAGATTTCTGAGTCTAAAACCGTGAAATCAGTTGCCAGAAAATCCGTCTCGCGATACCCCTAGACGGGGCGCCGGTTCCTGGCGCCGGTCACCTTTACGACAACCTATTCCAAGGAGGTGTCTCTATGCGATTCATCCTCGTATCGGCGGTTGCATCCGCACTCGTCATCGGAGTCGGTCCCGTGGTCATGGCGGACGAACTCACAAACCTCGGTTCCGACATGAAGCAGGAAATGGGTTCGATGGCCGGCGAGACCAAAGATGCTGTGCAGGGCGAGCAGGAGCGGATGCGCGATAATTTCAAAGCCAAGAAAGATCACATGAAGGATGAGATGAAGGCCAAACGAGAGCAGATGCGATCCGAGATGAAAACGAAGCGAGATGCGCTCAAGGCCGAGAGGCAGCAGATGAAGAACGCCGCAACCGCGAAGAAAAGCAAGGCACAGAAGAAGGCCAAGGAGACGGTTGAATCGACGACATCCAGCTCATACTAGGCGAATGGTTCCGATCCTCATTACTCGGGACTTCCGCCGTCTGCCGGACGACCTCCGGCAACTTGGTTGCCGGAGGTCGTCGTCCTTTGACACACAGTCAAAATAAAGATTTCGGAATCGATGTAGGCGTAATCCTGCCGCCGATGGCGGGCAATGGCAGGCTTGGTTCTTCCACTTGGTTGCGGGTAGGACGATGACTTGGAGGTGTCTGCTCCCTTCTCAGTGGAAAGCCCGGCACCTACCTGATCGAGGGCCTGTGCGTGGAGTCCGGCTCGACAAAAGTGGAGCCGATACGCTATATAGTATGAGTCGAACAACGTATGTGAGCTCGGAACGAGGTCGGCGTTATGCAAGAGTACGCAGTGTATTACGGGACCGCCTGTATCATTCTCTCCCTCTATATCCTCATCAAGGGATTCATAGCCGCATCGAGACAACGCAGCGAGCATCATTCCACGACGCTTGTTCCGGCCTACGTCTTTGGAATCGTGGCCTCGATTCTGTTGACCGTTGGTCTGGGATTTTTTCGACCGAACTTGCCCTGGTGGGGGTACCGCTTGATTTTTCCGGGCACCACCATGCTCTTTCCCGCCATCATTTATCTTATCGGCCGCCGTCCATCAAAGCCCAGCCTCGATCGAGTGGACGCGTAACCGGGGTCGCCCCTCTCCAACGCGCCTGAGCTTGCCAGGCTATTTGGCGATGGTAATACTCGGCACGCCGGCGCGCGAGAGCTCCGTGACCGTCATCTGAAACAGCTGCGAGAGGAGCTTGAAGGCCTCACGGTTCCAGCGTGCCTGTGGCCCGATCGTGTTGACGGCATAGTAGTTTCCATGGGATTTCATGACGAGATCCAGTCCTGACGGAGTCGATCGCGACAGGATCAGGTCTATCGTCTTGACAGGATTCTCCATCACCTCAGGTGTGCGGCGATCCTTCTCGACGTGGTATTCCGGTTCTTCCGCGAGGGAGAGTCCCAGAAAGTTCAGCATGGCATTGAAGCTGCGCAGCCGAAAGTCTCCCTTCAGCGGCCAGTCGCCGCCGACATGGCCGGGGCGAATATCAAACGTCACGTCGTGCGGGAGTCCCTGTTCGTTCTCGTTCTGCAAGCGGGCCCGTTCCTCACGGGACAGGACATTCGGGTCATAGTTCGTGATCAGTGTGCCGCCTTCGGCCTGTTTCCGCAAGGTGAACGTCTTGTCCTTCGCGTTGTAGGCCACCTGATAGTCCTGTTCAAGCGCTTTGAATCCTTCCGCGGTAACCGAGTCGGCGGGAATCGTCCAACTTCGTTCGATGCTCAGGGGTTCGACATAGAGACTATTGTGGTCCTGAATGGCCGAAAGATGGAGGACCACCCGCCTGAACATCTCATAGCCGACCTTGTCGGACGGATTATTCCGATAGGCGATCGTGCCGTCGCTCTGGTTCACCCGGAGTTCTTTGGCCATCAGCCGAAGGAGGAGATCGATATCGATCCCTTGCCGCAGGAGCAGTGTCAGCTTGGCTTCATGGAACGGCGTGAGCAAGCGTTTGGTAAACTCTTCCCCCTCGATGGGCGCGATACTGATGGTCGGGTTCTCGGCCACGCTGCCGCCGATGACGGGCAAGATCGTGCGGCTGGCGTCTCCCGTGAGAGCGGGCGTGGCACCGGCCGTGAAACGAAAATCGAAGGTCGCCGCGACATTGGAGACGCCGGTAAAGTGAATCGGTTGATGGTGCTGTGCTCTGGCGATGTTCAGGAGCAGTTGCTTGGATTGCGATTCGGTGATGGCCTCGTCATAGGCGATCACGGCTCGAGTCAAGGTGACCGGCGAGAGACATCCCGGCAACAGGAGTAGGCAGGAGACAATCCCGAAGCTGAACCAAGCATTGGATACAACGAAATTCCTCATCAAGCCGCACCTCTCTGCGAACGCCGACCACAATCGGACGCGGTTGTACCATATCGACACCGCGATGCCTAGCAGGGGGAGGGAATGAGGGGATTCGGTCTAGGCGATGGAATGTGTTCGGTCATTCCGGCCCGCTGAACGATCATCTGTACCGGACCATCCGGGCGTAATGTCATGACCGGTTCCGGACGGATCGTCTGTCCGTCGACCAGGCGCAAGCGAACTTTGGAGGCGATCGTCGCTAGGATCAACAATCCTTCCAACTCCGCGAAAGACTCTCCGAGGCATCGCCGTCCACCGGCACCGAACGGGATGTAGCTGAACGGTGGACGAGTCCGTTGTGCCTCTTCAGAAAACCGCTCAGGGTCGAACCGATTCGGATCCGCAAACCAACGAGCATTGCGATGTAGATTCCAGGGACTGATGAAGACCCACGAGCTTGGTGGAAGGACCGCTCCGGATGGAAGCCGGTCTTGCGCATGGGCCAGACGGGTATGGAGGGTCCACGCGGGCGGGTAGAGGCCCAACGACTCGTCCCAAATCATCTTCGTATACCGCAAGCGAGGGACATCCGCCGCCTCGGGAAGACGATCGCCTAACACCTCGTGTAATTCATGAGTGAGCCGCTCCCGCACCGATCGAAATTGCGACAGCAAAAACCAGGTCCAGGTCAGCGCATTGGCGGTGGTCTCATGACCGGCCAGCAAGAACGTCATGAGTTCGTCGCGGATCTCTTGATCGCCGAGCCGGCGGCCGTCGGCATCGGTCGCGGCAAGCAACAGCGATAGCACGTCGTCGTTCCGATGAGGCGACATGCACCTCTCGTCGATGAATCCTCGAATCATCGACTCCAACGCCCCGAGGCCACGCGCGAGCCGGCGATGGGTTTGTGTCGGAACCCACAGGGGGGTCAAGCTTGCGAGAAGCGAATCGTACTGTCGTTTGATCAAACTCTGGCCGACCGCAATGGTCTCCCGTATGGTGTCGGCCTCCGGCCCGACATCCCGGCCGAAGAGGAGACGCCAGATCACGGTGAGGGTGAGATCCGCCATGTCCCGTCCGATATCGATCGTCGCGCCGTCTTGCCATCCTGTGACCAACTTGTCGGCCTTGCCGGTAATCAGATCGGCATAGGCGGTGACATGGTTGCCGTGAAAGAAGGGCAGAAAAAGCCGCCGCTGACGATGATGCGTTTCGCCTTCCGCATGGAGCAGGCCCCGACCAAAGATGCGCGATTCGGCCGGCGCGACCGGGGCTTTCCGATAATTCTCTTGATTCGTCACCAGCACATGTTTGACGTCGGCGGGATGGTTGAGCACATACATGGCGGCGTCACGCCGCCGCAAGAGCAATTCGAGGACAAGACCCATCGGAAGTTTGACGACGTCGCCATAAGCGTGACAGCGCAAGAGAACGCCGAGGGTGTCACGGCGAAGTTCGGGAAAACATCCCCACCAGCGAGAGACCGGTGGACCGGAAAGGGAGGGTGGTGGAATCGTGTGATCGGTCACGCGGCCTCTACCTGGTTTGTGAAGATCCCGTCTATCGAGTCACTGCTGTCAATACGTGCCGGCAGGAATCTCGGCGGCTTCTTTCTTCTCTTTGCGAATCGTAGACAGCGCGATCAACGACAGGACGGCGCAGAGGCCGACATACCATCCAGGGGCAAGCGCGCTCCCGCTCCGTTCCATCAGCACCGTGGCCATCAAGGGGGCGGTCCCGCCGAAGAGCGCCGCGGCAATATTGTACGAAATCGAGAGGCCTGTGTAACGGCTCGCGACCGGAAAGAGCGTCGCCACAACGGCAAAAAACGGACCCATATAGGCCGACACGAACAGCGTTATCAAGACTTGGGCCATGACGATCAGCGCGAGATGACCGCCGCTCAGCCACGAAAAGAGCGGGACGGTGCCGAGGGCCAGACCGGCGGCGCCGCCGGCCAGAACCCATCGATGCCCGACTCGATCGGACAGCTTGCCCATGAGTGGAATCAGTATCGCCAATAGCGCCATGCACCCCGTGTTGATCAGCAGCGTCGTTCCCATCGGGAGATCGGTCACTTTGGTCAGATAGGTCGGGAGAAACACGAAAAAGATGTAGAACCCGACACCATGCAACAGCACGAGGCCGATCACTTGGAGGAGTGGAGCGCGGTGTGATGTGAGCAACTCACGGACGGGTGAGGAAGATACCGCACCAGTCTGTTGCAGCCGTTCAAAAGCCGGCGATTCGGGAATGCGCCGACGAAGATACCAGCCGACCAATGCGATGACGCTTCCCGCCACGAACGGGATGCGCCATCCCCATTGCTGGAGTGCCTCCGATGAGAGATTCGCAGTCGCCAAGGTGCCGACACCGGAGCCCAACAGCGCGCCGATCTGCGCGCTGAACCCCGCCCAGCTGCCGACGTAGCCTCGCTCGGTCGGCCCGGCATGCTCAACGAGGAACGTGACGGATCCGGTGAACTCTCCACCGACCGAGAGACCTTGAAGAAAGCGCAGGACCGTGAGTGCGAGCGGCGCGGCAAGACCGATTTGAGCATAGGTCGGCAATAAGCCGACCAAGCAGGTAGGAAATGCCATGAGAATGATGGACCAGGCCAGGGCCGCTCGTCGTCCCTTGGTGTCGCCCCAATATCCGAACAGCAGCGCGCCCAATGGCCTGGCCAGAAAGCCGACGGCGAACACACCGAACGTCGCAATCAACGACAACGACGGATCCGAAGCGGGAAAGAAGAGACGAGACAAGACCGGGGCGAAGTATCCGAAGAGGGCGAAATCATACCACTCCAGGACGTTGCCGACGGCGCCCGCCAAGACAGTCTTCCGTAACGCTCTTGGTCCGTCCAACGCCATGAAGACGCACTCTCGTACAATCGAGCCACGTTGCCGCGGCCACCATACCATGAATGCCTCGGTCACGCGTGAGCATGACGATGCTGATCTCGTCTGCTGTTCTGCGCGTCTTTCAAACCGACTGGGCGCTCACGGTAACCGAAGAGAAGCGAACTGCTGTTTGAATGTCTGAATCTTGAGCAGATAGGTTTTCACATCATGGTCGCCGCAACGTTGGTGAAGCGTGAGGCGAAAGTTCCGCTTTGCATAGTCCCGGCCAGCCCCGGCGCCGCAGAGATGGATGACCGCAGCCAGGTCTTGCTTTTGCTGGAACGTCACCGGTCGCTCTGCGATTATTCTGGCGACATAACGGTCGAGCAGCGCTGCGGTCAGCTCGATGGCGTGGCCTGGCAAGACCCTCGTGTAGAGGCTGTTGAACCAACAGGAGTCGAGGTCGTGCCATGGCCCGTCTTCAACGACCACATGGTTGTGGATACAGTAGCGTTTCCCTTCTTGAAACGTGCCGTCGGTGATTTGGAACATGCCGACCGCCGTCGAGGCCGGTTGGTACCATTCCAGAGGATTCGACGAGACGACGCGCCATCGCCAATAGGTCCGTGCCACAGGATTGCCGGAGCCTTCGGCCTGGGCCAATGCGGCAAGCAGCTCAGGTGTAACGACGGCTGTCGAATGGGTCTCGAACAGCGCGCCGTATTCTTGCCACGTCTGGCGGGGATTCTTGCTGAGCGCCTTCTCCACTGGAAAGAACAATTCCGTCGGTTTATAGAACGTGTGATAAACCCAATTGATTCCCAGGAGGACAACGAAGAGCAGGAGTACGCTGATTCCCAGCCTTGTCGCAGGTGGCGTTCGACCGACGGCCCGGAGAAACATGCAGAGATTTTGCCAGCGCCGGTGCGCGAAGCGCGCCATCGACCTTGATGGGCGCGGATGGCGGGAGCGGGAAAGACGAGTGTGGCGGCGAGCGGACATGTTGGCAGAGTACCAAAAACAGATAAATTCTTCCTCTCAGAGTAGGGGATGGCGTAACGGTTTTGTGAGACGCTGACTGTGAGAGGCATCTTGCTTTGCAGGCAGGACGAGTTCAATATGCCCGAGAAATCGCGGGCTCACCTCATTCACGGTGAGCTGTAGGCTCTGGGAGGCTTATATGCAACGACTCGTTGTGCCGAGTGTCGCTTTGTTGGCGTTCTTTCTCTCTTCTTCCGCGTTCTCGCAATCATTCAGCGACAAGGCCAAGAAGGACAATGCGGTCGAAATCAGTGATGAGGATCCCGCGATGCAGAAAGCCATGGAACGCGCCCGGGCAGGCCTGGAAGATTTTCTTCGAAAGGCCGGATCACCGCCGCCCAACACTGATCAGTATTCGGTCAAGGTCAGAGTGAGCGAAGACGACAAGCAAGAATATCTGTGGGTCTCCAACCTGAAGGTACAGGGAGATCTCTGGTCCGGGAGGATCGACAACCTCCCGATGATCCGGTCCGTCAAAAAGGGGCAGTCGTACATATTTGCCAAGACGGAGATCGTCGATTGGACATATATCGATAAGAGCAAGAAGAAGGTTGTCGGCAATTTCACTACCTGTGCGCTCCTCACCAAGGAGCCGCCGAGTGTTGCGGAATCGATTCAGAAACAATATGGCCTCGAATGCGATCGTTGATGGTCGCACGTCCAAGCGTTCTGAACGCTTCCGGCGATTGAGATTAGCCGATCCGCTTCGTGAACCTATTCGCTGATCACTCCTGAGTACTATCCAAACCTACTCCCTACTCCTGGCCGGAGAGTGATTGGCGCGCGCATCCCGCATCCATGAAATGGGACGCCGATACATCTTTGAGAATGTGGCGGGACTGCCGGCAGGGCCTACCGTTTTCTTAATTGTTGTCGATGAACAACGTATAAGCGGCAATGATGAAGCCAATACAAACAAAGAAGGTGACGATAACCTGCATGTTCAAACTCCTTTGTATTGCCCTTGAGGATGAAGGCTTGGACGTCGCATCGTGACCTCCTCTAGCCCCCGAAAACCCCCTGCATCCGTCCCACCCGGCACATAGGTAAACCTGCTTCGCCGTATGACTGTCGTCCCTCTAGTGTAGCTGCTCTTGTATGGTCTTTATAAACATTTGAAATTAAACGCATTGTATTGATATGGTCCTGCATGTGATTGATCCACAAGGTCTTTCGTGAAGGTATAAAGAGACCGGCTTGAGTTTCTAAACGATCCCCATCTCAGTCTCGGCGAGGCTGGTTCCGCCGAGGCCCATCCCCTTTCAAACGAGGAATCCGTTTCAGTCGGAATCAAAGAAATAGGCGCTATAAAATCACTGTAGTGTCGTCATCGAACGGCAATCGTCGCAGAGCAGAGATCCATCAACACATGGTTCCCCTCCATTCCGCTGATGGTTGCAAGGGAGAAGAGGCCCCCCCTATAATGTGTTTCGCCGTTCAGTACATGCATTAACTATCTGGAGGACTCGTTGACATCATGAGCGAAAGAACGTTGGCCATTATCAAGCCGGATGCCGTGAAAAAAAATGTCGTGGGGGATATTATCAATCGCTATGAGCAAGCCGGCCTCAAGCCGGTGGCAGTCAAGATGATTCACATGTCTCAGACCGTGGCTGAAGGGTTTTATGCCGTACACAAAGCGCGCCCATTTTTCGGGAGTCTCTGTGCCTTTATGTCTTCCGGACCCGCGGTCGTCCTTGTGTTGCAAGGGGACAATGCCATCAAGAAGAATCGGGAGTTGATGGGGGCGACCGATCCAGCCAAAGCCGATCCTGGGACCATCCGCAAAACGCATGGAGCGAACATTGAATTCAACGCCGTCCATGGCTCGGACTCGCAGGAAACCGCGCAATTTGAGATCGGATATTTCTTCCCCGGCATGGAGATTTTTCACTAACGTTCCTCTGTCGGAAGGCGAGGATCTCCTCGCCCTCCAAGCTCTGCGGGTACAGGCATAGGAGAAACAGCGCCGGCGCTGTTTCTCGGTTTTTCGTTTACAGGAACCGCTTCGGAGCCGAAACCGGTTCAGGTTCGAGGGCCTAGGATCGTTCCCTTCGACTCCGGGCAGATGTTTCCTTGACAACAACAGTCAGCCCCAACTACCATCCGGAAAAGTCTCGGGTTAAGCGAGGCGAAGCAACTGTGTCGCCTTCCTTAATGTCCGCCTCTAGCACTGATTTCTTAAATTGGAGCCGACATGATTCCAGCTGATTTGCGGTTTCACAAGGAGCATGAGTGGGTTCGCCTTGAGGGAACACGAGCGACGGTGGGCATCAGTGATTTCGCGCAAGATGCCTTAGGCGATATCGTTTTCCTGGAGTTGCCCAAAGTGGGTGCTTCGGTCAAGATCGGCCAACAGATCGGGGAAGTGGAGTCGACGAAAACAACGTCAACGATTTATACGCCGGTGAGCGGAACGGTGAGCCAGATCAACACCGCCCTTCGAGATAATCCGGAAGTGATGAATTCCGATCCTTATGGCAAAGGATGGATTGCCGTGATTGAGCTTGCCGATCTTGGGGAAGTCGATCAACTGATGACGGCCTCGCAATACGAGGGCTTTCTTGCCAGCCAAAAGAAAGGTTGATGTTCACGCTCAGGTTGAGTCTCGGCGCCTCTTGCTTCCCTCTTAGTCCGCCATCGTCACGTCAACCTTGATATGACGCCTCACCCCCACATCGCTATTCTCGGAGCCGGACCAGGCGGCTATGTCGCAGCAATCCGCGCGGCGCAGCTCGGCGCGCGTGTCACGGTCGTCGAAAAGGAACAGCTCGGGGGCGTCTGTCTCAACTGGGGTTGCATTCCGAGCAAAGCTCTCCTGTCCGTCGTGGAACTCGGTGACAAGCTCAAAAAAGCCGATGAGTTGGGTCTGATTCTTCAAGGAGCCGCTGCCTATGACCTTGCCCGAATGGTGGCTCGAAAAGATAAGGTTGTGGCTTCGTTGGTCAAGGGAATTGCCACGCTGTTGAAGGAATGGAGGATCGAGCATGTCATCGGACAGGGGACGCTGAAGAACGAGCTGACGCTCGCGGTGACCAAACCGGACGGCAGTCAGGTGGATATTCAAGCCGATGCGCTCGTGATCGCGACAGGATCCTCGTGGCCTAATCTCCCACAATTCCCGATCGACGGGCGACGGATTCTGACCAGCCAACAGATGCTTGCGCTCACACAAGTCCCGGTGAGTCTCTTGATCGTCGGCGGCGGTGTGGAAGGCTGCGAATTTGCCTCCTTATACAGCGCGCTTGGAACGCAGGTGACGGTGGTCGAGGCGCAGGCGCATGTCTTGCCGCTGGAGGATGAAGATATTTCATCGGTGATGGAGCGTGAACTCAAGAAACGCGGTGTCACCGTGATGACCGGAACGACCGTTGAGAGTCTCGAACAGTTATCGGATGCGGTGAGAGCGCGCTTCAAGGACGGCAGCGCGGTCTCAGTCGAGAAATTGTTGGTTTCGGTGGGACGGGGATTCAACTCACGGGGGATCGGGCTGGAAGAGGCCGGTGTTCGGATCGGAACGCGCGGCGAAATTCCCGTTGACGACCGAATGGAAACCAATCAACCGGGTATCTATGCGATCGGCGACGTGACAGGTAAGGCGATGTTGGCGCATGTCGCCTCGACGCAGGGACAGGTGGCTGTGGAAAATATCCTGGGGCACCGGCGGACCATTCGTTATGACGTGATTCCGGCGGGCATCTTCACCTTGCCGGAAATCGGGCGAGTGGGGTTGACCGAACAACAGGCGAGAGAACAGGCTCGGATGAGCGGCAAGAACCCTGACCAGAGCGTGAATGTCGGGCGGTTTCGCTATGGCGGATTGGGCAAGGCCCAAGCGACGGGTGATACCACCGGGTTTTTTAAAGTCATTGCGGAAGCGGCAACCGACAAGATTCTCGGAGTGCATATCCTCGGGGCTCATGCTGCCGATTTGATTCATGAGGCCACGCTGGCCATGCATGTGGGCGCGACGGTAGCGCAAGTGGCCGGGATGATCCATGCCCATCCGACGCTTGCTGAAGGTTTGATGGAGGCGATGGAAGACGTCAGGGGTTCCGCCATCCACGCTGTTCGAAAGAAGGCGGGAGGATGATCAGATCCCTGCTCCTGAAACTCGGCATGTTGTCCATGACTATCGGTGTGGTGTTCTGGGCCAAATGGGCTCCATACCCTCCTGTTCACGGCGTCCCATCGACGATCGAGAAGCCGGTCGTCGCTTCTCAGTCTATGGAATTGGAAGGGCTGGACCGCCGGATTGCCGGCTTACCTGATCGGACTGCACAGGCTTCGAGCCTCGATGCCGCCGCGCAGACAGAGTCCTCGACAGCGTCGAGTCATTCACGGATCGACCTCAATCGCGCCAATGCCGGTGAGCTTGAGTCGTTGCCCGGGATCGGAGCAGTGCTGGCTCAACGTGTGATCGCCTTTCGAGAGTCAGTCGGAGGATTTCAGAAGATCGAAGACCTTCGCGCGGTCAAAGGCATCGGTGCCAAGAAATTCGAGCGTCTTAGATCGTTCGTGATGGTCTCCGCGGCGAATTCCTAACCAGTGGCGGAGCAAGAAAAGCGATGAACGAGATACACCGACAACTGGATCTGATTCAGCGTGGCGCGGTCGAGATGATTCACCAGGTCGAGTTGGAAGCGAAGCTCAAGCGGGCGGTCGCGGAGAATCGTCCCTTACGGATAAAGGCGGGCTTCGATCCGACGGCGCCGGATCTTCATCTCGGACATACGGTCCTGATTCACAAATTGAAGCACTTCCAAGACCTCGGCCACCAGGTCATCTTCCTGATCGGTGATTTTACCGGGATGATCGGTGATCCGACGGGAGTATCTGAGACTCGCAAGGCGCTGACGAAGGAACAAGTCCAGGAGAACGCCAAGAGCTACCAGCGGCAGATTTTCAAGATTCTGGATCCTGCCAAGACCGTGATTGAGTTCAACAGTCGATGGATGGGGCCGATGTCTGCCGACGGACTGATTCAACTGGCTGCCCATTATCGCGTGGCTCGCATGATGGAGCGGGACGATTTCCATAAACGGTATCACGAGCAGAAACCCATCAGCGTCCACGAATTTCTCTATCCGCTCGTCCAGGGGTATGATTCCGTGGCATTGAAGGCGGATGTGGAATTGGGAGGGACGGATCAAAAATTCAATCTCTTGGTGGGGCGTGAGTTACAGCGGGACTACGGCCAGGAGTCGCAAGTCGTGATCACGATGCCGTTGCTCGAAGGGATGGACGGCGTCAAGAAGATGAGCAAGAGCGTCGGAAACTATATCGCCTTGGAAGACAAGCCGGGCGACATGTTTGGAAAACTGATGTCGATCAATGACACGTTGATGTATCGATACTATGAACTGCTCACGACGGAAACTTTGAGCCACGTCAAAGCGCTGCATCCCATGGAAGCCAAACAGGCGCTCGCGGAGTTGATCGTGACGCGCTATCACGGAGAGGAAGCCGGCAAGCAGGCCAGAACTGACTTTCAGCAGAAATTTCAGGCCAAGGAATTTCCAGACGAGCCGGACAAACGTATAGATCTGAAATCAGAAGATATGTCAGAGCTAGACGTTGTTGAGGGAAGTTCCATAAAGCTTGCGAAGCTGATTGCAAAAACGGGTTTGATTTCCAGCGGCAGTGAAGCGAGGCGATTGATCATTCAAGGCGGAATCGAAGTCGATGGGATCAAAGAGACAAATCCGGACAAGCTCATTCTTTTTCAACCGAACCAACAACGCCGCCTCAAGGTCGGGAAAAAGAAGTTTGCCATCGCGGAACTAAAGCGCTGAAACTGAAAAGGGGTTTCTTGACTTGATATGGAGCCCCCGCGTAGGATGCAGCCAGCGAGCGGGCGTAGCTCAGTGGTAGAGTCCTAGCTTCCCAAGCTAGTTGTCGTGGGTTCAAATCCCATCGCCCGCTCCATACCTCACATTACTCGCCAGCTGGATTTGAATCCACGACACGGGGATTTCGAAAGGGGCGAGCCCCTTTCGTGGGGAGCGTGCGAGGGGGCTGGCCCCCTCTGCAGGAGCCGGGAGGCAGGTTTCAGGGCCGACTCGGCGACGGAGTGCGGTTCAAATCCCATCGCCCGCTCCAGAAAAGACGTGAAACGTTAAGCGTGAAGCGCAAGCCTTTCTCATTATTCTTGCCGACGGGATAGCATCTCAAAGAGCTCTCTTTCTACCCTTTCCAAACTCCACGCCAACTCGTCCCCGTCACGATTTAGTCACGGTTCCCATCCAACGAAAATAACCACTCAATCACTCCCTTATTTAAAGTTCATCTGCCTTCCCCCACTTGAGAGGGGTTGGAAACTTCCTGGACAGGCTGTTAGGAATGCTGCGCTAAGTTTCAAGGGATCAGGCCTCGCTTCACAAGGAGATCGGTCATGCATGGGAAACGGATGACGATGCTGGTTTTCGGCCTGTTATTTCTGACCTCTCTTTCTGCTTGTAGCGGTGAAGGTGAGACGTCACCGCCGTCTCCCGCACCTCTCGCGGCAACTTCTGCCGAGGGGCTTTGGACCGGGACCACAAATACCAACCGTACCGTTGCGGGAGTTGTACTCGACGACGGAGTCTACTGGGTCCTCTATTCTTCGGTTAACGACCCCTCGACCGTCGCCGGGCTTATACAAGGCGAGAGCAGCTCACAACATGGAGCCTTCACCTCTCCCAACGCCAGGGATTTCAATGTGGAGGGGCAAGGAATACTCAACGCCACAATCAACGGCACCTATACAATGAAGCAAAGCTTGAGCGGCACGATTGCCTATCAGGTCGGCGGGCCGAGTACTTCTTTTACGACGACATACGACAACAATTATGATTTGACGCCGGATATAAGCGCTGTTGCGGGAACCTATACCGGTCCGATCACTGCGACTGAAACCGTGACGGCTCAGGTCTCACCCAATGGAAACATTTCCGGCAGTTCCAATACCGGCTGTACTTTCACCGGTTCATTTTCACCGCGGACTCATGGAAACGTGTTTAATATTACCGTGACATTCGAGGATGACCCTGCCTGCAGCAACAGAAACGATACGGTGAACGGGATCGGATTTTATGATGCCGGAACCAAAACGCTCACCAGCACCGCGTTAAATAGCGCGAGAACGAACGGATTTGTATTTATCGGTACTAAGCCGTAAGTCACGCGGAACGCACAAGCTACAAACGGTCAATGGACCTATCCATCTGTTCTGACGCGTCAAGAATAGTGGAGCGTCGCGTTACGAGATGCGCTCCCCGGGCTCGTGGTCCTGCGGCAGATCCAGTTGCCTCCTTCAAGTAACGCCTTCTTTTGAGACAAAGACTTTTCTGACGGCGTACGCAATGGTTGCGATTCACAACCACCTCGCCTAGGATCCCTCCGTTCGGTTTCTCTTTTGATTTCATGAAAGGATCAGTCATGACGCAGAAACAGATGCTTCTGCTTTGCCTCGCGGCATTTCTTGGTGGAACAGTCGGCGGCCTGCTGAGTACTCAGTTGCTTTCACCAATATCGGCTGACGCGCAGAAGCCGAATGGAGTGAATGCCGAGGAGTTCTTGCTGCTGGACGCCAAGGGGAAAGCCCGAGCCGGACTCGGATTGGACGCGAATGGCGAAGTCGGGCTCGTGCTCAGGAGCAAAGACGGTAACCGCACCTTAACGCTCTCTCCTGATGATCCATCGGTCATCAAGCTGGTCGAGCGAGGAGGTCAGATTCTCTGGAAGGCGCCGTAACCTGCGGGCGAAGAGCGAACAGCCGTCAGACCGCTTTTTGTACCAATCCAGAGCGCAAACAGCGTGTACAGACGCGGATACGTTTATGACTCCCATCCACCACGGCGCGAACGGTTTGAAGGTTGGGATTGAACACTCGCCTGGTTTTGTTGTTCGCGTGACTCACATTGTTGCCCGATACCGGCTTCTTTTGGCAAATCTCACACATCCATGCCACGGTCGTTCTCCTTCTTGCTTGCCTGAATGAACCTGATTGAAATCGGGCGATAGTATCACAGCTGAATCGATGGCCACAAGCACAAGGTCTACGATCGGGCTAGGCGCGAGCCTTGACAAGTTTTGCCGTTCTCTTCTATTGTGCTGCCACCATAAGCTCTGAGTAAGGGAAGAGGGTGCGAATCCCTCGCGGTCCCGCCGCTGTCAATGGGGACGAAACCCGTAAAAGTCACTGTCTGATCGTTATTCGTTACTCGTGAATCGGTCATCGCAAGGTCCTGCGTTTCACGGTTAACGTTTTACGCAAAAGATGGGAAGACCGGGGAGTAGAGTGAACCATGAGCCAGAAGACCTGCTCGGAGAAGTGACCGTCGTTCCCTCGAGGCTGGGGAACAGGTGAGGATGAAGAAGCGGGTGCAATCCTCAGGGTCTATTCAGGCCTTGGGGATTTTTCTTTTGAACTCATGGAAACGATATTATCCGCTCGGGACGGCGTGGCTTCTGGTTGCGCTTTTCTTGCCGCTTGCGCCGTCGTACGGATGCAACGAGGAAGAGTGTGGTGAGATGAAACGGCGGCAACAGGGAATCCTCACCGGCATGCCGTTCATGGCGCATGTCTCGTCGCGGGCCTTCGTCGATGATGCCGGGCGTCGGATCTATCTCGCCAAGCCGCCGGCTCGCATCGTCTCACTCGCTCCCAGCATCACGGAAATGCTGTTTGCGCTCGGGCTGGATGAACAGGTCGTCGGGGTCACGGAGTTTTGCGATTATCCGACCGCCGCGAAATCCAAGGCCAAGGTCGGGTATTCGAATCCGAGCGTCGAGGCATTGGTCGCGTTGCAGCCGGATTTGGTGCTCGCGCCCAAGGATTTTCTCCATCCCGATCTCCAGACGATGCTGGACCAGCTGAAAATTCCTCTGTTCGTTCTTGAGGCCTCCACGGTGGAGGATATCCCGCTTCAGATCCAAACCTTGGGAAAACTGTTTGAGCGAGGCCCCGCCGCGAATGAAGTGACGCAAGCCATGCGGCAACGCATCGCCGACATTCGGCGCAGGGCCGAGGTCTTTCCCAGAAAGCGGGTGCTCTATGTCCTCAATAGTCACCCGTTGATTTCCGTAGGGCCTGGCAGTTTCATCCACCAGATGATCGGTCTTGCGGGGGGAATCAACATCGCGTCCCAGGCGAACGTCGCCTATCCACGATTGAGTATGGAGACCGTGCTGAAGGAAGATCCGGAGGTGCTGATCTTTCCGAGCGGCGACGTAGAAACGGTGCCGCGCAGCGAGCAACAACAGTGGCGGCGATGGGACTCGCTGTCAGCCGTCAAGCAACACCGTTTCCACGAAGTCTCATCAAACCTCTTGAACCGTCCAGGGCCTCGTATCGTCGAGGGCCTGGAACAACTTGCTCGCGCGATCCATCCGGACATCTTCGGATCGGACGCGGGAAATCTTCGCCCATGACGGTTCCGGTACCACAGCCTTCCGCGGGGATTCGGTCGGATACAGGCGCGAGGGTCGTGTCCCCTGCATCGAGGCCTGCCGGTTTGGAAATCGGTGCTGGCCCTCCTGGCGCGATTCTCACCCGATCACGCTGGGCGATGACGTTGGGAAGTCTTGGGTGTGTGGCGATGATGGTCGGTCTCATCGGCCTTCATTTCGGCGCGCAACCGATCGCATATGGCGATATGCTCCAGGTGCTCGCGCATCCCCTTGGTCCAGGGACAGCCGATGGGGAGGCTGCCGATGTCACCAGAACAATCATGCTGCAGGTTCGATTGCCGCGCATGCTGTTGGGATTCTTAGTCGGTTGTTCGCTGGCGTCCGTCGGAGTGGCCTTGCAGGCATTACTCAGAAATCCGCTGGCCGATCCCTATGTGCTTGGTGTCTCCAGCGGAGCCGCATTGGGAGCGGCGACCGGGATCTTGTTCGGGGTGGGAGCCACCATTCTTGCCGATGTGGCCTTGCCGGCCTGTGGATTTGCCGGAGGCTTGGTGGCGTTGGTCGTCGTGTATCGGATGGCCACCCGCGACGAGCGGTTGCCGATCCACAGCTTGTTGTTGGCCGGCGTGATTCTGAACGCGGTCTTTTCAGCCATGATCATGTTCATTACCTCGATCATGGAGCCGAATCGTTCGTATGGAATGACCACCTGGTTGATGGGGACGCTGACCGCCCCGCCCTACGGTGGTCTGGTCGGACTCGCGGTCTACCTGCTCATCGGTCTCTTGTTACTCTTCAGACACATGCGCATCTTGAACATCTTGGCCTTGGGGGAAGAATCCGCGCGCACGCTCGGTGTCGATACGGAACAGACCAAGCGGTCTATCTTCGTCCTGACGGCGCTGGTCACGGGGGCGATCGTGTCTGTCAGCGGAATGATCGGATTTGTCGGAATGGTCGTTCCCCATGCCGTGCGCCTGATGACCGGCGCCGATCATCGCGTGCTCCTTCCCGCGTCCGCCTTGGTCGGCGGCACCTTTCTCATGGGAGCCGATACGGTGGCGCGCACGCTGCTCTCGCCGGTTGAGATTCCGGTCGGCATCATCACCGCCCTGGTCGGTGGACCCTTCTTTGTGTATCTCTTGCTCCGGCGGAAAGATCGGTTGACATGAGTGGGCCGGACGGCAACCACACGGCGGGAGATGTGATGGTTGACTCAACCGACCGCCTGTCAGGACATCAGGCGTACGACGTCCAGGCTGTTCGGTTCCGGTACCGGTCCCACGATTCAGATGCCGTCAAGTGGACGCTGGATGATGTTTCCTTTCAGGTGCGCCACGGTGAAGTGCTGGGGATCGTCGGTCCGAACGGATCAGGAAAAACTTCCTTATTGAAAGTGCTGGCGAAACTCCTGAATCCACTGGAAGGCCGCATCGACTTATTCGGACGAGACTTGGCGTCGATGCCGCAACGAGAGGTCGCCTGCGTGGTCGGAGTCGTGCCCCAAGATACATACAGTCTCTTTCCCTTTACGGTGGCTGAAACCGTGCTGATGGGGCGATTCCCCCATCAGCCGCGTGACCGATGGACGGGTGGATTGGGATGGGAAAGCCGAGAAGATGTGGCCATCGCGCAACAGGCGATGATGACGATGGACATGGTCCAGTTGGCTTACCGGGTGGTGACGGACCTTTCCGGCGGCGAGCGGCAGCGGACGGTGATCGCTCGAGCGCTGGCCCAGACCCCCAAGGTGTTGCTGCTCGATGAACCGACCGCGTTTCTCGATCTGCACCATCAGGTTGAGATCTGTTCGGTGTTGCGCCGGTTGAGAGATGAGCGTGGCTTGACCGTTGTCCTTGTGTCCCATGATTTGAACCTGGTGAGCCAGTATTGCGACCGAATCCTGTTGATGGATCGCGGACGGATCGTCCGACTCGGCGACCCGGATGCGATCATCGAGCCGGACGTACTGGAATCCGTGTATCGATGTCGTGTGTTCGTCGATCGGCATCCTGGTTCCGGATTGCCTCGCGTGACCTTGCCGGGACGGCACGTGTCCGGTGATCATTGAGATGGGAATGAACACAATTGCGTTGCTGCATCTTGAGACGGTTCCCGGCGCGATCGAGCGCAACCGCTTTATCATTGTCGAGGCCATCAAACATGCGGCCTCGATCGGAGCGGAGTGGATCGTCACGCCGGAGTTGGCGGTCTGTGGACTCCAGTTCGCGCAGCTCATCGGCACGGATTGGATTCAACCGCAGCCTGATCCATGGATGCAGCAGGTCCGCACCTTGGTGAGAGCGTTGAAGCGGACCGTCTTTCTTTCGTGCCCCGAGCGGGATGGCTCTCGGCTCTATAATACGGTGTTTGTCATCGGTCCGACGGGTGAGATCTTGGGGAAACATCGCAAGATCAATGTGGCGAGCGATTCCCTGTCGTGGTCAAGTCCCGGCGATACGGCCGCTCCGATCGAGTGTGACGGTGTCAAGGTGGGTGTGCTGGTGTGCGCCGATGTCTATACGTCGAATATTGCTCGGGCCATGAAGTTTGAAGGCGCGCAGATGTTCGTCTCGCCGGCCTCGTGGGGACCCGGTCCACACGGTCCGAATGGGGAATGGGAGCAACGGACCCACGAAACAGGTCTCCCCTTGATTGTCTGTAACCGAACCGGCGCGGAAAAGACCTTGGACTTCTGGAACGCGCCGAGCCTGGTCGTGAAGAATGGAATGCGGGTGCTCACGCATACGTCCAATCGATCTGCCGTCTTGACGTTCAATTGGGATTTCGACCGCATGGCGCCGCGTTCTTCTCTATATTCCATCGACTACATTCGGCATTAATCCGGCATGCTGCAGGGATGTTCGATGGACGTGTGAGCAAGGAGATTCAAGCGGGATAATTCGATGCGAGCAGGATGAGTACGCACCGCTCTCCTGCCCAAGCGGTTTGGTGCGGAACAATCATTGGGGAGGGATTCGTTAGGTCATACCGTCAGCGACGGGGAAGATGGTGCAAATCCATCACGGTGCCGCCACTGTAAGCGGGGAGTGACTCTGCAGAATGCCACTGTGTGCCTCGGCACATGGGAAGGCGCGGAGAAGCTGTGATCCGCAAGTCAGGAGACCCAACTGCCGGGACGATAGACACCCTTCGAGTCAAAGGGAGGTTTTCATGTCGCGGTTCTCATTTCGTGGTGTTCCGTGTGCGTGTGCCGTCATTCTCTCGATCGCTTTTCTTGCCCATCCCGTATCGGCTCAAGAAGTCGCCATGGCCGACAAGCCTGACCTTGAGGCTCCCGACGTCATCGTCAGCGCAACCAAGACGGAACTGCCCGCCAAGCAAGTCACCAGCGCGGTGGAAGTGATTACCGGCGAAGAGATGCAACAGCGGAAGGTCAAAACGGTGGCGGAGGCCCTTCGCTGGGCGCAGGGTCTGGCCGTCTTCCAAAGCGGAGGTCTTGGCACGACCGTTGATGTGCGGATGCGCGGAGGCACACCGGAACAGACACTCGTCTTGATCGATGGGGCGATCGTCAACAGCGCCACCATCGGCATTTATGATTTTGCCAATCTCACGTCCGACAATATCGAGCGGATTGAAATCTTGCGAGGCAGCCAGAGCATGCTCTGGGGATCGGATGCGATGGGCGGCGTGATCAATATCACGACGAAACGTGGACGAGAGAAACCCAACATCTCCGGCTTTGTCGAGTATGGATCGTTCAACACGATTCGAGAAGGAGGCAGCCTGGCCGGCAAAAAGGGTCCGATTGATTTTTCAGGATCGATCACGCGTTTGGATACGGCCGGATTTTCAGCCATCAACTATCGGCGCGGCGCGGCCGAGCGTGACGGCTACCACAACTGGCAGGGGTCGGTTCGGCTGGGAGCGGATCTGCCGAAGGACGGTCGGCTCGAATTTAGCTTCCGCTGGCTCGACGGCATCGTGAATTTTGATGGATTTGCGTTTAATTCTCTCACCTTCGCGTCAAATCCGGCCGACGTCTTCGGCGCGCGATCCAGAAGCACCCACTATGTCTTCGCAGGAAACTATGCTCAGCCGATTACCGACTGGTGGTCACACAAACTGACCTTGTCGCGGGCGACTGAACATCTTGCGAGCGACGGCGGCGCGGTTGAACGTAATCTTGTGACCGGAACCACGGGACCGATCGGTTCCCCGTTCAGGTCTCAAATCGAAACGACCAGTAACAGGATCGAATGGCAGCACAATATTCAAGTCGGCAAACCCCTCAAGTTGACCGCAGGGTATCAGTTTCGAGAACAGAGGGGAGACAATCGTGATCTCATCACAAACACGACGGTATTCGAGAACAGATCCGTCAGCAGCCATGCCGGGTTTGGAGAGGCCCAGTTGAATCTGTGGGACCGAGTGTTTGGAACGGCAGGGGTCCGCCAGGATGAGTACAATGTATTCGGAAGCGCAACGACCTATCGAGTGACCGGGGGATATCTGGTCAAGGAAACCGGGACGAAGTTGCGAGGCAGCTATGCGACCGGTTTTCGCGCCCCCACGATCAACCAGCTGTTTTTCCCTGGATTCGGCAACCCAAATCTGAAGCCTGAAAAAAGCCAAGCGCTGGATGTGGCGATCGAACAGGCATTGCCGAATGATCGAGGCAGCATCAGCGTCGGCTACTTTTGGACGCGGTACCGCAACTTGATCTTGTCGATCTTCGACCCAGGCGTTTGTACGGCTCCCGGCTCGTTTGGGTTTTGCGCGCAGAACGTCGGGTTGGCCAAAGCGGAAGGTGTGGAAGTGAGCACGAAGCTGAAACTCTATCGTGACGGCCCTTGGATGAAGAATTTGGACCTGCTCATCCAGTATACGTACGCCGCGACGCGGGATGTCAGTAGCGGATCGGATGCACGTCTTCCCAAGTGGCCGCTCCATCAAATTTCGACGGTCCTCAGCTATCAGCCCGTCGAAAGTGTGCAGGCCAATCTGGAGGGACGCTATGTCGGGGAACGGTTCGGCAATGTGGGGAACGGCAATCCGACTCCGTCGTTCGTGGTCTGGAATCTGTCCGCGAGCTATGACGTGACGAAGTCCGTGCAGGCCTATCTCCGGTTGGACAACATCTTCAACGAGAAATACGAAGAGACCCTGTTTTTCGGCACACCGATTCGGTCGATTTTCGGAGGGGTGCGGATCAATTACGATCTGCCGCTCTAACGTCGCATGAAACAGTATCCACGATTGGTCATTGCAGGCACATCAAGCGGCGTCGGAAAAACGACGGCGACGTTGGCGATTCTGGCGGCCTTGCGCGAGCAAGGCCGCCTGGTCCAGCCGTTCAAAGCGGGGCCGGACTTTATCGATCCAAGTCATCATCGGGCGGCCACAGGCCGCCTCTCTCGAAATCTTGACGGGTGGATGCTCGGGCCGGAGCGTAATCGTTCGATCTTCGCCCGCGCCGCGGCCGATGCGGATATCTCCATGATCGAAGGGATGATGGGGCTGTTTGACGGCAGCTCTCCGGTGAACGAGATCGGCAGCACGGCGGAATTGGCGAAGCAATTGAATGCCCCGGTGCTGCTCGTCGTCGATGGAAGCGCCATGGCCCGTTCCGCCGCCGCGATGGTGGCGGGCTATGCGCGTTTCGATCCTGCCCTACGCGTGGCAGGGGTCTTGTTCAATCGGGTCGGGAGCGACGGCCATTACCAGCTGTTGAAAGCGGCCGTGGAACGAGAGACGGAAGTGATCCCTGTCGGGTACTTGCGTCCGGACGTTGCCCTGACCATTCCGGATCGGCATCTTGGGCTGGTCATGGCCATGGAACAAGGCGATGGTCGGCTCTATCATCGCTTGGCGAAGGCCGCGCTGGAGACGATCGATCTGGATCGTATCGAAACCCTTGCCCATTCGACTGGCACGTTGCCGGAAGCCCTGTCTCCACCGGTGATCAAGAGTCAGGGGCGTACGGTTCGAATCGGAGTGGCGCAGGATCAGGCGTTTTGTTTTTACTATCCGGACAATCTTGAGTCGCTGGAAGCGGCGGGCGCCGAACTAATCACCTTTTCTCCGTTGAGGGATGTTACCTTGCCGGACGTCGAGATGCTCTATCTTGGCGGCGGATATCCGGAAGTGTATGGCGCAACGTTGGCCGAGAACCGCGCTATGCGCGCAGCCGTCAGGCGATTTGCCGAACGAGGCGGCGTGATCTACGCGGAATGTGGCGGATTGATGTATCTCACGGAGTCCATCCGCGATTTCGACGGACGTCCGCATGAAATGGTCGGCATCTTTCCGGCCCAAGCGGTCATGCGGAAACCCGGCCTCACGTTGGGATACCGAACAGTGGAATGTTCACGGCGCTGCATCCTGGGTGAAGTCGGCGTCACGGCGCGAGGCCATGAGTTTCACTATTCCACGCTGGTTGCGAAGGGACCGCTGCAGTATGCCTGCGCATCGAGGGATGCGGAAGGATTTTTGAAGGGACAGGATGGACTCATGAAGGAAAACGTACTGGCGCTCTACACCCATTTGCATTTTGCCGGCCGACCACAAGTCGGGACAGCGCTGGTGGAGGCTGCTCGTCAGTCAACCGTTCGGATGGCCAGAGGTAAGGGTTCATCATGACGAATCAAGTCGAACATCAAGCGAGAATGGCACGGCTTAAGGCGTCGGTTGATCGGCGTATCGAGGAGGCGCAACAGGAGAAAGGCCTTTTGATCGTCTATACCGGCGCCGGCAAAGGAAAGACGACCGCCGCGTTTGGGATGGTGTTGCGCTGCATCGGGCATGGCTGGAAGGTCGCGGTCGTGCAATTCATCAAAGGTGCCATCGACACGGCGGAAGAGCGCGCGCTGAAATCTTTCGGCGATCGAGTGGTCTTCCTCCGGATGGGAGAAGGCTATACCTGGGAAACTCAAGATCGCGCGCGAGACATCCAGTTCGCGCAACAGGCGTGGAACACGGCTTGTGAATTCCTGCGCGATGCGTCCTATGCCATGGTCGTCCTCGACGAATTCAATATCGCGCTGCAGTGCGACTATGTCCGCCTTGAAGAGGTATTACCGGCGCTTCGCGACCGTCCCACGATGCAACATGTGGTGATCACCGGTCGAGGAGGACCGGCGGCCCTTCTGGAAGAGGCCGATCTGGTGACGGAGATGAAGCAAGTGAAGCATCCCTTCCGAAAAGGCATCAAGGCGCAACCAGGAGTGGAATTTTGAGAGGACCGATCCGGAAGACTTGCGAGCGCTGCGGCCACGTGTTCGAGTGTGGCGGATACCAGTGTTGGTGCGGAAAAGTCGGCATTACCGAGCCGCAGATGGATTGGATTGCGGCGCGGTATCAGGATTGTCTCTGTTCTCATTGTTTGGAAAAGATCGCAACCGGTGAGCTGGGACCTCAACTCCCGCAGGCTGATCAGCGTATTCCCTAGGGCATCATATGATTACACTTTCAGCTCGAGTGCAGATCGTACTGGGTATCACGCTTGCCACGCTCATGGCGGCGACACGAGGTCGCCATTTCGGCGCGCTCGAATATGTGCCCACCGCCTCATGGGCCGTGTTCTTTTTGGCGGGCATTTATCTCTGCTCTCGTTGGATCTATACGGCGTTCCTGGCGGAAGCGGCACTGCTGGACTTTGCGGCCATTACTTGGGGAGGAGTCGGTAGTTTCTGCGTCAGTCCCGCCTATGGTTTCTTGTTGCCGGCCTATGGCATGTTGTGGGAACCGGCCGGTTCGAGCAGACGAGCCTGGCACAGTTCACGTCACGTTTCGTTGTTTTATACCGGTATTGGCTGTGTCGTTCATGCGTTCTTCAGCCTGGCCGGCGCGTTGACGGCGCAAAGACACCGATCGACGACGTCCGTCTAGGCGAGTAGTGAATTTTGGCTGATTGAGCGAAAACCCATACCTACAGACCGACTCTGGGTCGGTCGAATGTCGAAAGAAGAAGGGCATGCGCCGGAAGACCAGTATCGTCAGAGCCGCACGATCCTCTCGTGATAAAAAGCTTTCGGAGATCGGTCGCGATCGAGAGCGTGACGGTCATCACCAGGCGTTTTCCACGGTCGAGCGCACCGCCGTCTATCGGGCGATCTTTGAGCGCCGTGATGTGCGCCGGAATTTTCTGGCGACGCCGATTTCGGATGCGGTGATGATGAGGCTGCTGACGGCGGCGCACCATGCGGGATCGGTGGGATTCATGCAGCCGTGGGATTTCGTGGTCATCCGCAATCGCGCGACGAAGCGCGCGGTGAAGGATCTCTTCGTCGAGGCGAACACCGCGGCGTCTGCCCGGTATGCAGGCGCCAAGGGGGCGTTGTACCGGCAGCTGAAGCTGGAAGGCATCGAAGAAGCGCCGATCAATCTCTGCATCACCTGCAGCCGGCGGCGCGGGGGGGCGAATGTGCTCGGTCGTTCCACGGTCCGCGCGACGGACTTGTACAGCACCTGTTGCGCGGTTCAGAATCTCTGGTTGGCCGCCAGAGCCGAAGGCATCGGCGTCGGGTGGGTCAGCATTTTGGATCACGAGAAGCTGAAGCGGGTCATCGGCGTGCCTCAATCGGTGACGGTCCTCGCCTATCTTTGCATCGGCTATGTATCCAAGTTTGAAGAGCAGCCGGATTTGCAAGCAGCCGGATGGCGGAGCCGGATTCCAATCGACCAGTTGATTCACCAGGAGGCATGGGGAAATCGGATCCAAGTCAAGAGAGGGGATGGGGATGCGCATCACCAAGGTCTATACAAGAACGGGCGACGCGGGAAAAACTAGACTGGCCGGCGGACAGCAGGTCTGGAAAGACAGCCTGCGGGTCGACGCCTACGGCACGATCGATGAGTTGAATGCGTCGATCGGTGTCGCGCGGGTGCTGAATGCCGATGCCGTCGACGAGCATAGGGCGGCGGCGCAGCTCGAAACTGAGTTGCGGTGGGTGCAGAACAAGTTGTTCGATGTGGGCAGCATCCTGGCGACGGCACCGGGACAAACATTCAACAATATGCCGCAGGTCTCCGCCAAGGATGTCACACGTGTGGAAAAGATGATTGACCGGTGTCAAAAAGATTTGGAGCCGCTGAAGGAATTCATCCTGCCGGGAGGGGGGAAAGTTTCCGGATTTTTGCATCAGGCAAGGACGGTCTGTCGCCGAGCCGAACGGCTGTGTGTGGCCCTCTCCAAAACGGAGCCGGTCGATTCGACGATCATCAAGTTCGTCAATCGGCTCAGCGATGCTCTGTTTGTATTGGCCCGTTGGGTCGCCAAGACGCAGGGCGAGCCGGAATTCTTATGGGAACGCGATGTCGCCGAGAAAGCCGAGTAAAGGCCAGCCGACGCGACGAGCCACAAGCCGCATCATTCTTGTGCTTGGCGGGGCGTCGTCCGGAAAAAGCGAGGCGGCGCTCAAATTGGCCGGCTCACGAGGGCCGCGCGCATTCGTCGCCACAGGGCAGGGATTGGATGATGAAATGGCCGCACGAATCGCCCGGCACCAGGCCACACGTTCGGCGGATTGGGAGACCGTTGAAGAGCCGCTCGATCCGGAGGCGTGGTTTGCCGCGCAGGGGCCTCGATATCGGACGATTCTCTTCGATTGTGTCACCTTGTGGTTGAGCAATTTGGTCGGAACCGGCCTCGACGAATCGGTCGTTCTCGCCAGAGCTGAGACGCTGGTGCGGAGAATGCGGGCCACGGCGGCGAGGGTGGTCATCGTCAGCAACGAGTTGGGCTTCGGGCTGGTTCCGGCTGAGCCTGCGACCCGCGCGTTTCGCGATCTTGCCGGACGGATGAACCAGCAGATTGCCGCCGGAGCGGACGAAGTTCATCTGGTGGTCAGTGGGATATCGCTTCGCTTGAAGTAACCAACAGAGGAGTCATCATGGTGATACAGGACGTGTGTCGTGGAATTCAGCCGCTCAATCAAGATGTGCGGGCGAAAGCAAAAACATGGCTGGATCGCCTAACCAAACCGCTCGGCAGCCTCGGGCGTTTGGAGGAATTGGCTGCCTCCTACGTCACCATGACCGGCGAGCTGAAACCGAATGTGCCGCGAGGCATGGTCTTTACCTTCGCGGCCGATCATGGGGTGGCCCTCGAAGGAGTGAGCGCCTATCCGCGAGAGGTTACCTTTCAGATGGTGCTGAACTTTCTACGGGGTGGCGCCGGGGTGAACGTGTTGGCGCGACATGCCGGCGTGGCCGTGCGGGTGGTGGATATCGGTGTGGACTGCGAATTTGGAACCGTGGCCGGCCTTCTCGATCGCAAAATCATGAAAGGCACAGGCAATATTTTCTCCGAGCCGGCCATGACACGTGATCAGGCAGAACGAGCCGTAACCGTCGGCATGGAATTGGCGGCGGACGCTGTGCGAGAGGGCATCGGATTGATCGGCACCGGCGAGATGGGGATCGGTAATACCACACCCAGCGCCGCCATTACGGCGGTGATGACGGGGCGGCCTGCGGCGGACGTTACCGGACGGGGAACGGGCATCGACGAGTCGGGCCGCGCGCGCAAAGTGGCGGTGATCGAGCAGGCGCTTGCGTTACATCATCCTGACCCGGCTGATCCGCTTGCTGTGCTCGCCAAGGTGGGTGGGCTGGAAATCGGCGGACTGGCTGGTTTGATGCTTGGTGCGGCGGAGGCTCGGATTCCGGTCGTATTGGACGGCTTTATCGCCGGCGCGGCGGCGCTGATTGCCGTCGGGCTTCAGCCGCTGTGCCGCGAGTATCTCATCGCCTCCCATCGTTCGGCCGAGCAGGGCCATCGTGTCATCCTGGACTATCTGAGACTGAAACCACTGTTGGATCTCGACTTGCGTCTTGGCGAGGGCACCGGGGCCTGTTTGGGAATGGATCTGGTCTGTGCCGCGATCAAGATCTACACGGAGATGGCGACCTTCGACGAAGCAGGAGTCTCCAGTAAGGCGTGAGAGGTACAATGTGAAAGACGGCGAATCAGATCCTGGTGCAGCGAACGTGACGGCCGGTCTTCCATCGACCTCCGGCCATCCGGCGAACCGTCCGCTCGGCGATGGCGTTTCACGTGTCACCTGTCACCTGTGTGGATCTTTCATTATCGCTTGGCATTTTTTGACCACGATCCCCTTGAGCCGGGCTCATCACGAGCCGACCGCGCCCGAGCTGGCTGCATCGATGGCGTGGTATCCGGTCGTCGGCTTGCTGATCGGTGGGGGGCTCAGCGCGGTTGATTTCGGATTGACCACGATGTTCTCGACGGTCGTCGTGAATGTGCTGCTGATCGTGCTGTTGGTATTGTTCACGCGCGGGCTTCATCAAGACGGGTTGGCCGACACATTGGATGGGTTGGCCGGAGGTCGGACGCCGGCTGAACGGCTTTCGATCATGCGCGATCCTCGTATCGGCGCGATCGGCGCCACAGGGCTTTTTCTCTCGCTGATTCTTCGGTATGCCGGACTCATGGCGCTGCCGGCTGAGTTACGGTTTCCTGCCGTGCTCTGCATGCCGGCGGTGGGGCGCTGGGCGATGGTCACGCTCGCTTGGATTTCACCCTATGCCAGATCAGAAGGGGGACTGGCGGCGCCGTTCCTCACCCATCTCTCGTGGCGGCACGCGGCCATATCCACGGGGGTCTTGACGATGGCTCTGGCAGGAGGGTTTGGGGCGGTCGGCGCATGCCTGATCCTTCTCGCCGGGGCTCTGATCGTGCTCGTCGGCTGGTGGGCTTGCCGTAGCTGGTTCGGTGGGATCACCGGGGATACGCTTGGTGCTGTGAATGAAGCGATGGAAATTCTCTTCCTCATACTCGTTCCACTCCTGCTTCGATTGCCATGACCGGCGGCGAATTCCTTCTCGCCGCCGCGCTTGATGGGGTATGTGGCGATCCCCGCTGGTTGCCGCATCCTGTCCGCATGATGGGCCGGTGCATTGCGTGGCTCGATCATCGAGTCCGAAAGGTTTGTCGAAGTCGTGCCGGCCTTCGCATGGCAGGGGTCTGTTTGGCCGGGGGATTGCCGATTACGACCTACTGTCTCGGCGTGATCATGATTGAAGAGGTCGAACGTGTTGCGTGGTGGATGGGATCGGCGCTGTCGATCGCATTGGCTTCGACAACTCTTGCGGCGCGGGACCTGTGGGACCATGTCCGCGCGGTGGATGATGCGCTCCAAGCCGGCGATCTGCCCGCTGCCCGCGGCGCTGTGGCGATGATCGTGGGGCGGGACACGGCGGAGCTTTCCGAATCGGAGGTGGCCCGCGCGACGGTGGAAACGGTCGCGGAAAGCGCGGCGGACGGCGTGATTGCGCCGTTGTTGTATCTGGCGATCGGAGGGGTTCCATTGGCCTTGGCATACAAGGCCGTCAATACATTGGATTCCATGATCGGTCATCGGGATGAACGCTATGCCGATCTTGGGTGGGCGTCGGCTCGGCTTGATGATCTGGCAAACTGGATTCCGGCCCGGTTGTCGGCCGTATTGCTTCTCCTTGGCGCAGGGCTCGTCACCCGACAACTCGAGCGGATTCGCAACGGATGGCGCGTGCTTGCGCGAGATGGACGTCTCCATCCCAGTCCCAATAGCGGCAGGCCTGAAGCGGCGATGGCCGGGATCTTGGGAGTACGGTTGGGCGGCACGAACTTTTATGATGGAATCGCGCAAGACCGTCCTGTGCTCGGCGCGGAGGGACGGAGCGCAGCACCCAAAGACATTCGGTTGGCAGCCACGATCATGGTGGCTGCTTCGGCGCTGGGGGTGTGTTTGGCGTTGGGGAGTCGATGGCTCGTCTGAACGGAAGAGGGCATGGTGGTGATATCTACGCTGCGGCACGAGAATTGGGCCGTGATTCCACCGAAATTTGTGATTTCAGCGCCAGCATCAATCCACTGGGACCCTCTCCGCATGTGTGGCGAGCCATCGCGAGGTCCAAACATCTCTTAAGCCACTATCCTGACCCTGATTGCTGGGATCTTCGGCAAGCGTTGGCCGCGTTCTGGCAGATCGATCCGGAACAGATCGTGGTGGGCAATGGTTCCACGGAGTTGATCGACGCGCTTCCTCGCGCATTGGGAATTCATCGGCTGCTGGTCGTCCAACCCACTTTTTCTGAATATACGGCGGCAATGGTGCGGGCGAAGAAACAGGCCGCTTCCCTGTGCGCAGACCGACGGGACCAGTATGCCATCCCGATCGACCGGCTTTGTCATGTGATGAAAACCGGACGAAGCGACGGCCGCTTGATCGATGGAATCGTGCTCTGTCATCCCAACAGCCCGACCGGACAAGCCTGCTCTGCCGATGACATCGCCCGTTTAGCCACGGCGGCTCGGCAAAAAGGTCTTTGGTTGGTGATCGACGAAGCCTTTGCGGATTACTGTCCGGATCGGTCTGTCTTGCCGCATGCGGCGTCCTGGCCCCATGTGGTTATCTTGCGCAGCATGACCAAATTCTATGCTTTGCCGGGACTGCGAGTAGGCTATGCAGTGGCAACCCGCATCACCGCGCGACGGCTACAACGGCAGCTGCCGCCCTGGTCGGTGAGCGCCATGGGGCAGGTTGCCGCGCTCGCTGCGGTGAACGATGCGCCGCATGCGCGCAAGAGTTTGCGATTCATGGCGCGAGAGCGTGAACGGTTGAGAGCGTTGCTGACGGCCTTACCCGGCTGCGTCGTGATGCCGACATACGCGAATTATTTCCTGGTGGAATTGCCTCGCGGCTGGCATGCGAGTGACATGACCGAACGATTACGAAGCCGAGGCCTGTTGATTCGTGATTGTTCGTCCGTGCTTGGCGCGAACTCACGTTCGATCCGACTTGCCGTGCGTTCCGTTCAAGACAATGACCGGATCGTGCAGGCCATCGCTCGCCAGCTCCATCGAGGCGTCTTGTGATGAAGGGCGCTTCCACACGAGTCCGCACCAGCCACCGAGTAATTGAGCAGACACTGGTCATCGATCTTGGAGGTCGGAGACGGGTGCTTTCCTCTGCGCCACAAGGGGGAGGGCTTACGCTGGCTTCCTGTGTCCTCAATCACCAGGTCGAGGCACATTCCTCGGCGATCGGGGGTCTGCCTAAACGTTTCACTGATCCCGCCCGTTTCTTGCGAAAGGTGGCTTTCCGACTCGGCATCCGCGCACGCACCGTCGGACTCATGACGGCTGTCCCGATGACACAGTTGGTGGTGGCGAGAGCTGCTTGGGATGGGATCTGGGTGGAGTGTTTTGCGACGGTTGGCGTGACGAATGCCGTTCGGGCTGGAGAATGGCCGTCTCAACGGTCCCATCGCGACAGACCGGGCAAGCCCGGCACGATCAATCTCATTCTCATCACCAACGGGAGTCTCTCCCATGCCGCGATGGTTGGTGTCGTGCAAGTTGCCACGGAGGCCAAGACCGGCGTCTTGCACGATCATGCGGTGCCGAGTTGCAGTGGCATGGCGGCCACCGGAACCGGCACGGATGCGGTCGTGATCGCTTGTCGGCTACAGGGACAGGGTCCGTCGCACATCTACGGCGGAACCCATACGGTGATCGGAGCGCTTGTTGGGCGGGCAGTGACCAATTGCATGACTCGTGGTTTAGCGAAAGCGAAGGCTTGGCGGGAGTCGCGTCAATGACGGCGCGGGCGATTGCTGTTCTTGGAACGGGATCGGACGTAGGAAAAAGTTTGATCGCGGCCGGGATTTGCCGATCGCTTCACCGCACAGGTGTTCGCGTGGCCCCATTCAAAGCTCAAAATATGTCTCTGAATTCATTCGTCACGCCGGATGGGCATGAGATCGGACGGGCGCAAGCGCTGCAAGCCGAGGCCTGCGGACTCTCTCCACATGTCGATATGAATCCGATCCTCCTCAAACCGGAATCCGATAGATGTTCCCAGGTCGTGATCCTCGGCAAGGTGTTCGCGAAGCAAGAAGCTTCGGCATACTGTGATGGGCGATCAAGACTCTGGTCGGTCGTGCAAGACAGCTATGCGCGGCTATCGAAACAGTACGACATGATGGTGATTGAGGGGGCGGGCAGTGCCGCCGAGGTCAATCTCCGAAAATGGGATCTGGTGAATTGGCCGGTCGTGGAATATGCCAATGCTCAGGTTCTGCTCGTTGCCGATATCGATCGAGGTGGCGTCTTTGCTCAAGTGATTGGAACATTAGACTTGCTGGAGCCGGACGAACGCGCCAGGGTCTGCGGCGTCGTCATCAATAAATTCAGGGGCGATCCCACATTGTTTGCCGATGGGGTGCGCTTCTTGGAGTCTCGGACTGGGATTCCTGTATTGGGCATTGTGCCCTTTCTTCGTGATCTGAGGCTGGACCAAGAAGATAGTCTGGACCTAGGCAGGCAGCACTTGACGAGTTTTGCGCCTGACCGTATCAACATTGCCGTTATTCTGTTGCCCTACATGAGCAACTTTACCGATTTCAACGTATTGGCTGCGGAAAAAGACGTGGCCTTGAAGTACGTCGGCACACCAAGCGCACTTGTCGATGCCGACTGTGTGATCATTCCCGGAAGTAAGAATACGGTGGCCGATTTATCCTACCTGAAAGAAAGAGGGTTTATGGCGTTGCTTGATAATCATCTACGGAGTCGGCGCGAGCTGATCGGTATTTGCGGTGGTTACCAGATGCTTGGTCGGCGGATTGCTGATCCTGATTGCGTTGAAGAGGGCGGAAGCGGTTGCGGTTTGGGCTACTTGGATACGGAGACAGTACTCGGGAAAAAGAAATATACCGCACAGATAGAGGCCTACCCCACGGACTTCTTTCCGGCCGGTCAGGGCTTGGTGCGCGGGTATCAGATTCATATGGGCGTCACGCGACGCGTGAACGAACGTCCCTGCTTTAGAGTTCGCCGTCATTCCGCCCGGAAAGCGGACGCCCCCCATTCGATGGCTACGCACACAGATGAGTTCGATGGAGCGATTCGGCACGACGGACTTGTGTGGGGGACGTACATTCATGGAGTGTTTGATGAGCCTGGTTTTCGTCGTTCCTGGCTCAATCGTGCTCGCCTGAAGAAAGGGCTTCCACCTCTTGATATTCACACATCAATGTCAGTCACTGTTCATTTGCGGGATGAACTTGATCGGTGGGCGGATCATCTGTCCAGGAACATCAATCTGTCTTGTCTTCTCCGATGACATCACCTCTCCGGTGTTCGCCACGTTCCATCCCGATACCGCTGCTCGCCTTCGTATCGCCCTCCACTACACCCAACGAGGATGTTGATATTCAACGTTTTCTTGCCAATCAACTACAAGTCGCTACACTCCAGGGGAACGGTGCCAATCAGTCTTGAAGGATAGGGGAGCGCCGTCACAGATCGTAGGGCTGGTTGTGTGCCGGAATCTTCGGAAATGTGTCCTATGCCACGGCCGAAGAATCTGACGATGCGACAGGGTTCATTGCGGTATTCATACCGGGGACACATGGGTCTTCAAGACTGACGATCGGGTCACATTTGCATATCCAGATTATCGAATGGAAGACGCCGAACCTGACGACGTTGAGGCGAAGGTGCTTCGCGCATGCTCGTTCCTTCTCGCTTCCCAGGATAGCGATACACGAAACCGGCGGTCATGACGACGCGTTGAGAACAGCATGAAACGTTCTTGAAAGAGAGAGGAAATGGTGTATGAGCAAAATCATGGTTGTCGATGACTCGTACGCGGAACTGCAATTGATCGAGTCGTATCTGAAGACTGCCCAACATACCGTTGTCTCGTTCTCCAGCGCCGATGGATTGGAGGATAAGATTGTTTCTGAAAAACCGGACCTGATCGTCTTGGATGTGGTGATGCCGGGTCGAAATGGATTTCAGGCATGCAGGGATCTGAAAAGCGATGCTCGCTTCAAGAACATTCCGATCGTGCTCTGCACCTCCAAAGGGCAGGAAAGCGACAAGTTCTGGGGGCAGCAACAGGGGGCGAACGGACATGTGGTGAAACCCTTCAAATCAGAGGAGCTTCTGCATGCCGTGAAGCACGCACTGAGCTGAGAGAGCCGATACTGCGCGGGGGCGTGACAGAATGATTCCCATAGACGAATTGCCTCGACTGCATTCCGATTCAGTCCCGGGACAGGCGAAATCCACCGAATCATTGCGGGTGTGTCTCGTCGCATTGGGAGATGAAACGTTCGCCATTGATGTCCGTCAGGTCCGTGAGGTCTTCGAACCCAAGTCGATCACGCCTGTGCCGGGAATGCCTGCGGCGCTGGTCGGTGTCACCAATCTACGAGGCACCATCATTCCCCTTACCGATTTGAGAAACGCATTAGGCATATCCGCATCCGTCATGCCGAAATACGCGGTGGTGATTCGTCAGGGCATGCAACAGGTCGGCATCCTGGTCCAAGAAGTTCCTGAAATTCGCACCATTCAGTCGGATGATTTGGTGGCTCCCTCGACTCGCACGGCGGCTGAAAGGCGTCCCATGATTTCTGCGTTCTTCAAAACCGAGAACAAACTGAGCGCGATATTAGAATTGTCTCGACTATTGGCCTCCATAGAGGGAACGGCCGATGACCAGAGGTCACACCATCATGGTAAGGAACGATGATGCCGACAAAGGTCCGTCCTATCTTGAGTCGTGAGCAGGAGGAGCGTCATGTCGAACTCTAGAAAGACATGGAAATGGTCGCCTCGTACATGGTTTAAAAACCTAAAGGCCCTGCACAAGATCCTTATCGGGTTTTTCGTCATCCTTGTCGGCATGATGGCCATTGGTCTGATCGGTTTGTTGGGCCTCCGCCAGCTGCAGGGCCAGCTGAGCTCCATTTATGACGATTCAACAGTGGGAGTTTCTCATGTCGCGGTGAGCAGCACCAACCTCAGTTTGTATCACAATGCGTTATTGAGCGTTGCGGACCAAAGACAAAAGAGTGATTTTGACGAGGCCATCATTCCACTCGCTGAATTGAAGAGGCGAACGCTGACGCCGCTTGAGATGTATCGCCCGTCCGCAACACACGAGACGGTGGATGGACGTCGCGACGGACAAGAGTTGGATGTCCTCCTATTTACGTTGAAAGAATACTTTGCGTCGGCTGAAAGCACAGTGGGAGCATTGAACGATAGCTTTGACTCCTCGCTCACGGATGAGCAAAGACAGTCGATGAGGGAACTGGCCGCTACCCTGTTGTCGACTGAGGTCTCATTGTGGCACGGCCGGTCGATATGGCGCTTCCAATGGCTGGCGCAGCTCATTCGAGACTTGGCCGGCGAATTAAACGATACGGGGCAGAGCCTGGCCGTCCACCTGACGAAAGTCATGCTCGGCGCGGCGGCCTCGGCACTCCTCATAGCCGTTGCGATCGGATATTTCCTCGCCCGCAGCATCGTGAAAGACATCATCCATGTCGCCGACGTTGCGACACAGGCTGCAGCGGGCAATTTGCAGGCGCGCGCCAGTCTGGAGAGCGAGGATGAAGTCGGACATATGGCCAAGGCGTTCAACATCATGTTGGATCGGATCACGGCACTGGTCTCGACAGAGGAAGAGCGGGACAGGATGCAAAAGCAACTCGTGCAATTCCTCGTATTGGTCTCGGATGTCGGGAAAGGAGATTTGACCAAGCGCGGTGAAGTGACGGCCGATATGTTTGGAAATTTGGCGGACGGATTCAATCTCATGATTCAGCGTTTTTCACAGTTGATGAAACAAGTGCGCCAGGCAGCCGAACGTGTCAATAGCTCGGCGGGCAAGTTGCGGGACAATGCGGGCCAGATGGCCGGAACAGCCAGACATCAAGCGGATGAATCCATCAAGGCGCTCGGCGCGGTTGAACAGCTGGCGTCATCGATGCGCCAAGTGTCGGAGACCGCGGGAGCCTCGTCTGAAGCGGCCCGCCAAGTGCTCAAGGCCACTGAAGCCGGCCGGCTCGCGGTGCAAGAAACCGTTCACGATATGCAGCGCATTCAATTGGCGGTCCAACGGATGTCCAAGCAGGTCAAAGCGCTCGGCGACCGCTCATTGGAAATTTCACAAATCGTCTCGACTATTCGGGATATCGCCAATCAGACAAATTTGCTAGCCCTCAATGCTGCGATCGAGGCCGCCGGTGCCGGCGAGGCGGGAGCGCGCTTTGGGGTCGTCGCCGATCAAGTGCGGAAGCTTGCGGAAAGCTCGACACAGGCAACACGCGAGATCGCGGAGCTGGTGAAAGTCATTCAGAGCGAAACGCAACATGCGGTCGTCGCCATGGAACATGAAACTCAGGCGGTCGAAGCCGGGTCGGCTTCGGCCTTGCGAACAGGCGATGTGTTCAAGGACATTTCGACGATTGCGCAACGGTCGGCGGAACTTGCGCAAAGCATTGCGGCGGCGGCAGCTGAGCAAACGGCGTCAACCGATCAAGTCGGTCGTTCGATCAAGGACTTTACCGGAGGTGCCGTGGCAACGCAAAAGGCCACCGACTCGGCTCGCGCGACGGTAGAAGATATGGTGACCTTGGCTGAAGGTCTGACGACGTCAGTGTCGCAGTTTAAGCTGACCTGAGACTCTCCCTCATCCGCTGAGTGAGGAAAGCCTTCTGGTGTAACGAGGGACCGATGAGTTCGGAGTTCGACCGGCAGAACCTCATCAGCATCTTTGTACTCGAAGCCTCGGATGGGTTGGATGCCCTGACTAAAGCCTTGCATCCTCCCGATGGAAGAGTTCCTGGTCCTCAGGAACTAACAGACCAATACATTACCGCCCACCGTATTTGCGGCGCTGCCGCCCTATACGGCTTCAGTGGAGTGGCTCAGCTCGCTGAACATCTGGAAACACTCCTTGAGCAGGTGACGCCGACTCCGATGGCTCACTGGGATCACGCCGTAGACTCGATGAGAAATATTACGCACAGTCTTCATGGAATCGTTCGAGTCATCGGGCAAGGGGGCGTTGAGGATGTAGAAGCCGTAGCCCGCTGTTGGGCTTCGATCACACAACGAGAAAAAGGAATAACCTGCGGGCCGGCGCCCATCTTCTCCGAGTCGATAGCCGATGAGACCTACGTGCTTCCCGAACTCGATGCCGAAATCCTCTCTTACTTCATCCCTGAAGCGGGAGAGTATCTCGACACCATAGACAGGTTGATTCTTACGCTTCGAGCCAAGCCGGATGCAGACGACTCGATTCATCGGCTCTTTCGCGCGGCGCATACCTTGAAGGGGTCAGCCTACACCGTGGGATACCAAGTCATTGGAGATGTCGCTCGTCCAATGGAAGATTGCCTGGTCGAGGTTCATGAAAACCGCCTTCCTCTCAGCCCTGACATTCTTGATTCGCTGGCGAAGGCAGCCGAATTGATCCGGCTCATTCTCCGACATGAGCCAGCGAGCCTGCCGAAACTCCAGCACGACCTGCCGCTTCTTCTCAATCGTTTCACCCGGATGTCCGCAGGTACCGCTGCCCCATCTCCACCGACGACTCTCTCCGACGATACGCGCGCGCCTAGCTCTCATTCCGTCCAGAACGATCCCATCGTTACCATGGAAGAGCCGACCGCCGGCTTATCCGCTCGGTATGTGATTCCGGATTTGGATCCGGAAATCCTTTCCTACTTTATCCCTGAGGCACAAGAGTATCTGGAGCTATTGGAAGCTAATCTCTTACGATTGGACAAGGATCCGTACAATAGGGAACTGATCGATCATCTGTTCAGAAGCGCACATACCTTGAAGGGATCCGCCTATACCGTCGGGTTTCGATCAATCGGCGACCTCGTCCATCATGTCGAAGACTTCATGGGAGCGGTGCGAGACGGTCGTCTCCACGTGATGCCGGGGCATACCGATCTCATACTTCGCGCCATCGATGTCGTGCGAGTGCTCATGCGCAGAGATCTCACGAAGGTCGATGACACGAGGCATCGCTTTGATGCGGCGCGAACCGAACTGCGACGATTGGATCAGGAAAACACAAACGAGACGGCGGCGGCACGTCCGTCTGATGACAGCGCTGGTCCGGCGACGGCCAGACAGTCCGGAAGAGACGAGTCTCCTCGGGATGATGAGGGCGTTCCGAACGAGAAATCAGCAGATGAACGTGAGGTCATCCGTGTCAGTTATGTGCGGCTCGAGCGACTGATGAACCTCGTAGGAGAACTCGTCATCGGACGAGGCCGGTTGGAACAACGGCTGCGAGTCTTGGAGCAACTGTCACAGCAGGTCTTAACATTCAAGAGTCGCTTGGTGGACTCGATCCGCTCCTTTTCAGACAAACACACCTTTACCTATCAGGAAGTACCGAGTGTTTCGACCACGCTTGCGGGTCAAGGCCTTCCCGCGTTCGGCGATTTCGGCAACCTCGAGCTGGACAAATACGATGATTTCAATGTTTTGGCTCGGCGTATCGGGGAAGTCACCGCTGATATCACCGAATCGATGTCGCAGCTGGACGGATCCATTCAAAAAGCCCATGACGAGATGAGTCAACTGCAACAGTTGACTCTGGTGATGCGAGACGAAATCGCCCATGCCCGCATGGTTCCCATCGGTACGGCATTCACCAGGTTTCGTCGAGCGGTCAGAGAAACCGCCAGAGCATCCAACAAGGAGGTATCGTTGGTCACATCAGGCGAGCAGACCGAAGTGGATACCGGAATCGTGGAACGACTGGCGGATCCATTGGTGCATTTGGTCAGGAACGCTGTGTATCACGGTATCGAGCCTGTGGCAGATCGGATCGCGAAGGGTAAACCGGCCCTCGGAACTGTCTACCTCCATGCGGCTCATCGTGGGAACTCGGTCATCATCGAGGTGGAAGATGATGGAGCAGGATTGGATTTGGGAAAAATCCGAGCCAAAGCCGGCAAGATGGGATCAGCCCAATTGCGTCAGATCCAAGCCATGTCGGATAGGGACGTCCGGCAATTGATTTTCATGCCCGGCTTTTCCACAGCTGACAAGGTGGGGGATCAAGCGGGTCGAGGCGTAGGATTGGATGTAGTTAAACGAGTAGTTGAAGGCATGAACGGGCATATCGAGGTGGAATCTGAACCCGGCAGGGGCACCAAATTTACCTTGAATCTCCCTCTCACTCTCCTGATCGCCACAGCGTTGCTCGTGCGAGTCGGCACCGAAAAATATGCGATTCCGCTCTTGAGCATACAGGAAGTCACGGTGCCGACACCTTCCTCGGTGCGCGAGGAGGGGCATCGTACACTCTTACAGATCAACGAACACATCATTGAATTACACTCCCTCCATCATATCCTCCGTCGAGAGCCAGGGCGCGTCGATTGGACCATGCCGGTAGTAATCGTTCGGACAGCCGGAGCTCCGGTGGGATTAGCGGTCGATGAAGTGTTGGGCCGCCAAGAAATCGTCATTAAGCCGCTTGGACCATTGAAGGTGTTGGAGCATTCGTGTTTTGGAGGCGCGACCATTGATCCGGAAGGACGAGTCGTTCTTGTCGTCGATCCAAACCGGTTGATGCCGAGAGAGCTGAAGGAGTCAGTTGCACAGACTCTCCTTTTCAAAGCCACGTCTCTGCAGGAAGAGTCCGCACCACAAGAGCCACCATCGAATAAGCCGGAAGAGGCGCGCCTACTTTTAATAGACGATTCATTGAGCATTCGAAAGTTCGTCGGAAGGATGTTGGAGGAAGCCGGATATCCGTTTGATACGGCAGTCGATGGAGAAGATGGACTTCGCAAGGCATCGACGACCAAGTATCGAATGATCCTCACCGACCTTGAAATGCCGAAGCTCAATGGATTCGAAGTGATTCAAGCGCTGAGGAGTCGTCCGGAAACTCGACAAACGCCGGTGGTCGTCATGACGACCAGGGCACGAGACAAGCATCGACAGATGGCGATCAACCTTGGCGCTAATTCCTACATCGCTAAGCCGGTCGAAGAACGGATGTTGTTGCAGGAGGTGGCACGATGGCTTGGAAAGGCTTCAACGCTGCGCAGGTAACCTTGCGGAAATATTCGTATCAATTGACGAAATGAGGCTTGTTACAGAGAATGAATAAAACGGTTTTGGCTTGGGTGCACGAGAACCGATGGCAGGAATTTCATCGTTAGCTGTTCCGGCACGATTTCTGATCGTGACATTGGGCGGACGGTATCTGGCGTTGGATGCCGAGTCGATAGCGGGGGTTTGCACGCTGGAAGAGGCCGGCTATGGTGACGATCCCACGATTCACGGCATGGTGTACAGAACGATCAATCTGGCTGATCGTTTGCGCATATCGAATAGTCAAGATGCGGCGGATTCACGCATCGTGCTGCTTGCTGAACGAGGCGCGCGTGGGAGCATTCGAGTCACCACGATACAGGGGTTGCTCGAACTCCATCGCTCTCAAGTCCTGCCGATTCCTCCGCAGTTCCGTGGACCGGAACGACACTGGTATCGAGGCATGATCTTATTCGAAAAAAGCATCGCTGTGGCGCTTGATACAACGTGGGTTCTCGATAAGCAGGTATCGAACGTGGAAGGTAGTGAGGGACAAGGAAGCATCGCTCGACCCAGAGCGACCCCGCAGGTCTCAGTGAGCGATGGCCGGGCATGTTGAGGACCGCTCAAACGCATCAGCGGGAGACGAAGTGTCGATCATGTCAACTGTTGGTGTTTTCCGTGGGAGGAAGGCGGCTAGCGGTGAGGAGCTTGGATGTATCGAGCATTGTCCAGTGGGCTGAGCCTATTCCGGTCGCCGCACAAACTCCCTTTATCACATCAGTCATTCGTCAGGAGCAGACTGTGTTGCCGGTATTTGATTTGGCCGTCTCCCTTCATCTGACCGTGCAAGGAAACAGTCCCTTATGGTTGAGGGTCAAGCATCCCTTCGGTGAAATGGCGATATGCATTGATGACGAGATTCCCGTTCTTCATGCGTTGGACTCTGCCACGATTCAGCCATACCACGGCAAGGATTTGCCGGCCGACGGCAGTTATACCACCGGCCTGGATGAGATCCCGATTCTCTCAGTATCACAACTCGGGTTGTCTGGGTGATGATTTCTCCTGTGTCGGGTGAAGGAAAGGTGTAGGCATGCCGAAGATTTTAGTAGCCGATGACAGCATCGCAGTGCGTAAAGTGGCTGAACGGCTATTGACGGAGGCCGGCCTCGGCGTCACGCTTGCGGCAAACGGGGAGGAAGCGTTGGCGTATTTAGCCAAGGAACGGCCGGATGTTGTTGTGTCCGACGTCATTATGCCGGATAAGAGTGGATACGAAGTATGCGCATTTGTTCGTGGGAACGTAACCCTCGCTTCGACGCCCGTACTCCTCATCTCTGGAATCGTGAACCATGAAGTGATCAAACAGGCGGAGTCCTGCCGCGCAGATGGGGTATTGAAGAAGCCCTTTCAAGGGACGTCCCTCAAGGATCGAGTCCTCGAGCTCATAGCGAAAGGGCAGGGAGCAGCACCGGGCGCCGTCGCCGGGCATGTCTCCGTTTCTCAGGCCTCCGTCGGTGAACCAACGATACAGATGGCGGACCGACAGCAACAAGGGCTACATCAGGAGGTCCGCATACCCAAAGAGGTTGAAGACGAATTACGGATGGAACGGACTCGCTCCGAAGAGCTCACCAAACGGCTGTCCGAGTCCCTGGAGCAGATTGCCAGAGCCAAGACAAGCGAAGTGGAGTTGGTAGCCGAGCGCGCACGTGCCAACGATCTTCAGGAAACGCTCGCCAAGGTCGAGCAACAAGTCGCAAGAATCCCCGAGCTCGAAGCGGCACTGAAGGTGGAACGGACTCGCTCCGAAGAGCTCACCAAACGGCTGTCCGAGTCCTTGGAGCAGGTTGCCAGAGCCAAGACAAGCGAAGTGGAGTTGGTAGCCGAGCGCGCACGTGCCAACGATCTTCAGGAAACGCTCGCCAAGGTCGAGCAACAAGTCGCAAGAATCCCCGAGCTCGAAGCGGCACTGAAGGCGGAACAGGATGCGGTCGGTGTCTTCAAACAAGAGGTGGTGCACTGGCAAAAAGCTTCCGATCGAGTTGCAGAACTGGAGTCTGCCTTGCATGCGGAACGGACGGCGGCAGAGCAACTCGTGCAACAACTGACGGAATTGGAACAAATATCGACCAGGACACGAGAGATGGAGGCAGGACTCGCGAATGCGGAACAACAGACCGCCGAACTTCACCAAAAACTCCAGGGGCTCGAAGCTGAGCTATCGACCGAACGGCGGAAAGGGGAAGAGGCAGCAGGACATCTTCAAGAATTGGAGCGAGTGGCGATAAAGATTCCTGAAATCGAGGGACTGCTGGCCGCAGAACGAGATCGAAACGGGATGCTCACTCGGCGAGTAGCCGACGCCGAACAAGCGGCCGAGAGCGCCACGAAACGGCTTGAGGAAATGGCGCACAAGTTAGGGGAAATAGCGAGCTTGGCCTCTCAACTTGGAAATGGAAGGGGACAATCCGGATCCACGTAATCGGGGTCGGTGAATGATCGTATTTTTGATAAAAGGCCAAAGTCAATGTCCGTTGACACCGAAGACGCGTTCCAGAAAGAACTAGTTGAACTGTTCGTTCAAGAGGCACAGGAATGGCTTCAACAAATTCACGTCGCCCTTGATGAACTCCAGCAATCTCCGGCCCTCGAACGCCATCGCGCCTTGGCTCAGACGATCACGGTAGGTATCACGAACCTCGGTGGGTCTGCGGCCACACTCAATCTGAGCGATGTCGAGCGAGCCAGTTTCTCAGCCCTTCCTTTTGTGGAAGCCGTTCAAGATCCCTCCGCGGAGATCTCCACTGATGACTTCATCGCGTTGTGCAAACAGCTGGGGCATATTCATGGAGCTCTGACGCGGGCAACGGGTGTGACTTTTGAGGAAGAGGAAGTCCCGGCGTCCACCGAAAATCAGCCGACGATGATCGCGACAAAGGAGTTTGTGGCATTACTTCGCGGGCTCCAAAATCAAGGCACGGCGTCCAAGGCCTTCCATCGCAATTTGGTTCAGATGATGATGGCCCAGGCGGAAGGACTGATGGGGCGCGGGATGGAACAATGCAATGTCTCGTCCATCCAGGAGTTTCTTGACCGATCTGCAGACGGAGAGCACGGCTTTCTCGAAGTTGTTCGACAAGAACTTCCGATTCTGACGTCCGTTTTTCGGACCCTCAAGACCGGGGGCGACGCCCTAACTGGAATGTCCTCCGACTTGCAGAATACCGTCGAACGTGTCGCACAACTGTGGTCTGCAGCTCAGCAGGTCAATGCCTCACACGCGATGGTATTTTTCATGGGGCTGCATAGCTTTCTTACTATTGTGATTCAGCAACGTGTGGTCGTGGGGACTACACGCTATGACGCGATCCAATCACGTCTGCACCAGAGCGTGAAAGGGATTGAGGAATGGGTGGAAAACGGACGGACGGAGCGCATGGCGATACAACGCGTTTTGATGCATGGAACGCACGCCACCCGTACAACCTCGTTCTGACTCGGCTACCGACATGAGAATGACTTCCTACTGCCGCTTGCCGATGCGGCTGTCACGGCGAGTTAAGTGCGTGGCGACATTGTGCTCCGACTCGGATCGGATCCGTTCAGATCAGAGACATATTGGTCAAACATGTCTCGACTGAGGCATTCCGTCGACAAACCCATGCCGGCACAGAGGTGACGTCTTGACAAACTGGTATCACGAGGCAGAGCAGGCGGTGGGGGAGGTCGCGTCTGCCGTTCAGGAACACCGTTCAATATCAGTAGCACGCCTTGAAGATCTTGCAGGAGACGTCGTTGCCTCGCTGCAGCATAACGATGAGCTTGTGGTGGAAGCACTCGCGGGACCGCCCGGGCCGCCACTCATCACGAACCTGATCAATGTGGCCATACTCGGAACGAAAGTCGGGATCGGTCTCGGGTACTATGGAGACGAACTCCACCAGTTGGCGCTCGCTGGATTTGTCCATGACATTGGATTATTTGCCGTGCCAAAATCCGTGATCACGAAATCCGGCCGTTTGACTCAGGAAGAGCGGGCACTCGTCGAGCGGCATCCTGAGCTCGGATATCAGGTCGTTGCGAAGTGCGGACCTCCCTATCACTGGTTGGCGCAATTGACGCGTCAGGCTCACGAACGCTTCAATGGGCAGGGATATCCCAATCGATTGACGGGGAGGGAGATCAGTGAAATGGCCATGATCGTCGGAGTAGTCGATGTTTTTGATGCATTGGTGAGCGAACGCCCCTATCGCCGTCGCCTGCTCCCGCACGAAGCGGTCAAGGAACTTCTCGTCGCTGAACGAAGGGCCTTTCCTCGAGAAATCCTGAAAGCGCTTGTCGAGCAATTATCAGTGTATCCACTTGGGACTACCGTGCGATTGACGACCGGTGAAAGGGGAGCGGTGGCCAAAGTGAACAGCAGTTATCCCCTTCGCCCGATCGTGCGATTGGATGATCAACAGGAACAGGGGGGAGATCGCTCTCATGAAATTGATTTGAGTCGCGCGCCATTGGTGTCGATCGCGGAGATTCTCCATCCGCCCATGGTCGGGCGGATCACATTTTCGGAAGCCTCTCCGCAGGCGGCACCGTCTGCTGCGCCGCCTGCTGTTTCCGATTCCTTCACCTCATTGCTGGAAAGTCTTGACGCAGTTGTATTGACACTGCAAGGCGCGGTGAACGCCAAGAGGGCTTCGTAGAATCTCCAACTCCTGCCCCTGATTGAGCTACGACTACCGAGCGATCGGCGGCCTCACATTCAAGCAGATTCTTCCTGCCTCTGCATAGCTCCATCCACGATCACAGCATGTTGCTCGCATGGCCTTGTGTCGGCCATGCGTGAGTAGACCACAGGGATGTCCAGAAAACACATGGTTTCGTTGAGAGAGGGAGTAATCAACCCATCCTCTATAAGATCGAAAGCTATGAGCCCCTCGTGTTCTCCCCTTTGCTGTGAAGATCCAGATGGTTATAATGCATCGGTCTTTGAGTCGTGTGACTATTGCGGAGGGAATCACGTGCCGAAACTCATCAATGTTCATAATCCGCAGCAGACGATGCAGCTAGCCCAGGAGTACGTGAAGACGTACATCCTCATGCCATCCGGTCTGCTCGGACTGGTCTGTGTGATCGGGGCGGTTGGAGGTCTGGCATATCAATGGCTTGGCACTGACAGCTATTCCTGGGAAACCTTCTATCAAAGTTCAGCATTGTTCATATCAGGCATCGGCTTGGGGGCGGTGCAGACGCTCTACCAACGGTATCTCCTACGGGAGTTTCCCGAAGTTCTGGCGGCTCGCATGAAGGAAGGCCTGAGTCGGCAAAGAGGAACGCTCAAGAAGAGGTCGGAGGCGACCACGATCGAGCATCCAGGACGCCAGTTCGTTCCATTCGCGTATCTGCTTGGGGTCATCCTTTTGGTAGGAGGGACCATTACGACATTTGCCTATGAACGAGTGAGCATCGTGCCGGCGCTCTTGATGCCCTGGGCCGGATACTATTGGGCGAGGCTCTTCTTATGGCGAAGAGTGATCAAGCTCGGAAAGGTAGAGAAATGAGAACCTATTTTTTCCTGGACTGCTTCGCCTTTGATCGCGCGGGTCGACGCACTGGCTCTTTGGCTTGATTTTCAAGGGTGACGACACGCTGTTCCAAGTCTCGCACGAGTTGTTTCAACTCAGGCAATTGGAAGATAACACCCTGGACCCTCAGGGCTTTTTCACGCGCCATCGCGGGACTTCCTCCGACGATCTGGTTCGATTCCACGCTACGATTGACGCCTGATTGCGCCGCGATCATCACCTGATCGCCAATGGTAATGTGGTCGGACAGTCCGGCTTGGCCACCGATCATCACGTGACGGCCGATGGTTGTGCTGCCGGCGATGCCGACCTGCGCAACCAGGATACAGTGCTCTCCCACCGTGACATTGTGGGCAATTTGGACGAGGTTGTCGACTTTGGTGCCTTGCTTGACGAGGGTTCGACCTAATGTCGCGCGGTCGACCGTCACATTGGCTCCCAACTCAACGTCATCTTCAATGACGACACCACCGAGCTGGGGGATCTTATGATGGCGGCCTTGATGCTGCACGTATCCGAATCCATCGGCTCCAATCACGGTTCCACTGTGCACGACCACTCGCGCCCCAAGTGCGCAGCCTTCGCGCACGACGACATTGGGATACAGAACGGAATCGTCCCCAACCCTTGAATCTGATCCGATAAAAACCCCCGGATAGAGCGTGACGCGATTGCCGATTGTCACGCGGTCGCCCAGGGTGACATATGGCCAGATAGAGGGATCGCTTCCGATCCGCACATCCGATCCTTGGGTGACAGACTCGGCAATGCCGCGGGGCGTAGGAACAGGAATGAAAAATTTCTGTGCGACGCGCGCGAAGGCCAACAGTGGATGGTCGACGACGATTTGCGGCACGGCGAGATCAGGCACATGCCGATGGACCAGGAGCGCCGCGACGCGAAGAGTGGCCGCGGCCTTCGACATTTTGTCGTTAGCAACAAACGACAGGGCATGTGAATTAGCTTCGCCGAGGCTTGTCAAGCTGGAGATGGGTGTCTGGTCGTCTCCGTGAATCGTCCCTCCGACCACTTCATGGACTTGTGCCAATGTGATCGGAGAAGGCAGTTGTGGTTTGCTCATCGGGCCGCAACTTTCTTCTTCCTGGACGTACCTGCGGATGTTTTCTTCGGCTTACCGGCCGAAGCGAACTTTACCGCGGCCGCTTTCTTGGGAGACGGGGACTTGGCTGAGGTTGGCTTGCTCTTGGTTTTTGTCGACTTGGCTGATTTCGGCTTGCTGGCAGCAGTCACGGGCTTGGGCGATTCAGGCTTGGACTCCGTTTTCGATTCAGCGAGCCGTCGTTGAACATAGGCCGCTACGGTACCAACGGTGCTCAACCCTGGAAGGTCTTGGTCTGGAATTTGAAGCTTGAACCGTTCCTCGATCTCGAACAGCAGTTCGATGATAGCCACCGAGTCGAGGCCGAGGTCATCACGAAGATGATGGGCCTCGGTAATCGACGCTGGGTCTCGTTTGAGATAGCTGGCCAAGGCCTGAATGATTTTAGCGGCAACCGCAGGATCGATCCGTTCAGTCATTATAGGTACTCCTCCAAGTGGAATGAGGCTCCGCGCATGTGAATACCGCGACGGGACCCTCGATGTCGTTCAACCGTTGTTATGCCACAAATTTCTTGAAGACGACCGTGGCATTGTTACTGCCGAATCCGAATGCGTTCAAGAGGGCGTAACGAACCTTTCGTTCTTGGACGGCACGTGTGATCCCGTCCAAACGGCAGGCCGGGTCCGGTTCCTCGTAGTTTGCCGTGGGGTGGATTTGCCCGGTATGGATCGAAAGGGTCGTGGCCACAGCGCCGATCGCGCCGGCCGCCCCCAAGGTATGGCCGATGAGCGATTTTGTGGCACTGACGGCGAGTTTGTCCGCACGATTCTTAAACAGACTCCTGATCGCTTTGGTCTCAACGGCATCGCCGATCGTCGTGGAGGTTGCGTGAGCGTTGATGTAGTCGACCTGATCCGGTCCGATGCCGGCCGAGTCTAAACCGATCTTCATGGTCGTGGCGATCTCCTGGCCATCTTCCTGGGGAATGACCATGTGATAGGCTTCGCTGGTGGCCGCATAGCCGGCAAGTTCCGCATAGACTCTCGCTTTGCGCTTCTTGGCATGTGCCCATGACTCCACGACTAATGCGGCAGCTCCCTCGCCCATGACGAATCCATCCCTGAGCCGATCAAAGGGACGTGACGCTCGCTCCGGCGCATCGTTGAATTCGCTGGAGAGGGCGCGTAAGGAACAGAACCCGGCAAACACCAAGGGAGTAATGCTCGCGTCGGCTCCGACGGCGATAATAACATCGGCCTGCCCGCTGCGAATGCATTGCAGGGCTTGGCCAAGGGCATGGGCGCTGGAGGAGCAGGCCGTCGAAATCGTGAGATTTGGTCCTTTGGCACCGTGTGCCATGGCGACGATCCCCGACGCGGAATTCAGCGTGATCGTCGGAATGAAATTCGGATGGACACGATGCGGTCGTTGTGTTTTAAAGAGCTGTGTGATTTCACGCTCGCCCATCACCATTCCGCCCATGCCGGCTCCGACAATGACGCCGACGCGATGGGGAGCCTCCTTGGCCATGCTCAGATCGGCATCGGCGAGCGCTTCTTTCGTGGAGACCAAGGCGAACTGCGCGTAACGGTCCACGCGACTGGCCTGCATCGTCGACAAATACTGTTCCGGTGAGAAATTGTGGATCTGTCCGGCGACCCGCGAACGATAGCCGGACATCGGAAACCATCCAAGGGAAGGGATCGCGGAAATCCCCGAGCGCCCCGCAAGGGCGGCCTTCCAGAACTCACTGACGCCGATCCCGATGGGAGAAATCACCCCGAGACCGGTAATTACCACGCGCGAGGCCATGTTTCTCCCTCCTTATGGGCGCACACGGCGCCTTTCTTACCGGAAGACTGATGTACAGTCAACTAGGAAACCTCTCTTTAGTGCCTAACTTTGAGTAATAGATAGAGACCGAAACTGAGAAACAGCATATTGGCCATCCAGCCGGCAAGCATGGGAGCCAACACTCCTCCTCGTCCGAGTGCGATGGCGACGGAGTGTGTCGTCCAGTAGCAGAACCCGACGATGAACGCTTGGCCGATACCGACGGCCATGTTGCCGCCACGGACTCCGCTTCGGCGCAAACTCAACGCAATTCCGACGAGCACCATCACGACCGTCACTAAAGGGAATGCGACGCGACCGTAGTAGTCCGTCAGGAGACGGGCGAACGAAAAACCTTCGTGCCGAAAGCGTCCGAGGTAGTTTCGGATTTCTTGAAACGTCATGGTTTCCGAGTTCCCCACCAGCGAGGAGGAGAAATCATCGGGAATCAACGGAATGCTGATCGCTTGCTCCGTGAACAGCGCCAGCTCGACGATCTCGTCCGATTGAAAGCGGCGATGAGTCCCGTTCAGCAAGGTCCAGCCTTGAGGCGTATACCGGGCTTCAGCCGCTTCCGTAATCCGGTCGAGCGTAAACGGCGGACGAAAATGAAAGATCCGGATACCCCGAAGGGTGGTCCCTGCGACATCGATCTCATTGACCTCCATCAGGCCGTCCGAGCTGATGCGGGCCCAGGGCTGGACGGCTTTGACGGTGACCGGAGCCGGTCGTTGTTCGATCTGGACCGCCCGGATTTCCTCCGCTTTTTCGGACGCGAGCGGAATGACGGTCGAACTGAAGAGAAAGAGAATCATGGACACGCCGGCGGCAAACAGGAGAAAGGGCGAGGTCATCCACAATAAACTGATTCCGCAGCTGCGCATGGCGGTGATTTCGTTGCTGCGCGCGAACAGACCAAGCGTCAACAAGGTCGCCACCAAGATCGCGAACGGAGCGACTTGGAAGGAAATAGAGGGAATTTTCAACGCGAAGTACGCGAGGATCGGAACGATGCCCGATTCGTAACGCAAGAACCGGCGGACTTTCTCGAAAAAGTCGATCACGAGATAGATGGTCACCAATCCGGAAAAGCACATCCCGAATATTTTCGAGTATTCACGAAGGATGTACCGAAAAAGAATCGTCATGTTGCTAGTGCCTGCTCATCCGTAAAAAAAGTGCGACGGTGATGATGACGAAAATAATATTGGGCAACCAGGCCCCCGCAAAGGGATGCAGAATCAGGGCCGTCACCAAAAAGTCGCACCCGACATTGAGAATATAAAACGCGATGATGATGCCCACGCCGACGGCAAACCCGCCGACCCGTCCGGACCGCTTCGAGACGATTCCGACCGGCACGCCGAGCAGACAGAATACAAGCGACGCGGTCGGAAAGGCTAAATCTTTATAGTATTCCATCAGACGCCGAAGAGAGCCGGCATCCTTTCCGCCGGACTCGGCCAGCCGGGCCATGATCTGTTCATAGGACGGGCGTTCTTCGGTGGCCGAATAGTTGCTGAGATTCAGATCGATCTTGAGATCATAACGGGCGAACGCAATCTGCTGATACTGGTCCACCTGATGCGGTCGGCTATGGATGACTCCGTTCACCAGCTGGAGCGCGACCTGCGCATGGGCGGCATCCATGAAAACATGGTATTGCTCGGCCACGATGACGCGAGGTTCTTCGGGCACGCGTTCATCCGAGATAAAGATGCCCTCCGCCGGACGGCCCGGCTCGCCTTCCGGAACATAGATCATCATGCGTGGAATCGGCTCGTTGAAGGTGCCTCGCTCCAACGCCAGCACGAGCTGATCCTTGAGCAGGTTGAGAGCCACCTTTTTGAGATTCAAAGAGCTCCAGGGCTGTCCCCATTGAGACAAGATCAAGGTCAGCGTAAAGACACACAAGGAGAACAGGAGGACGGGCTGCGAGAGTCGAAACAGACTGAGCCCTGTCGCGCGCATGGCGACCAGTTCCTTGTCGTAAGACAACCGCCCAAATGCCGTGACCGACGCAATCAGCCCGGCGATCGGAAGCGTGAGCACGAGACCGGAGGGGAGTAGCATGGCGATCACTTTGAGGACCGCCCAGAAGCCAACCCCCTTGGACACCAGCAGTTCGACAAGACGCAACAGCTCCCTGGTCAACATGACAAAGCAGAGCGCGCCGAGACTGAGACCAAACGGAGAGAGCAGCTCCGTGAAAATGTAGCGATCGAGCAGTGTTCGTAAGATCACAGAATGTCAGGATGGGAGAAATTCTGATCACTATAGGGAAGTCCTTCTCGCCTGTAAACACAGGAGAAAATCTTCCCCATAAAGATTCGCTTGACAGAGCGTGAAGCCTATGTTAAATGCAGCGCGACTTTCCACTCACACGATGGGTTCCGTGAGCGATGTATCACTCCTTCAGGTGCCCGTCCCTTCTACCAGCCAGATTCTTGCCCGGTCCATTTTCAGTTTTGACGATAAGGGCGATTGAGTGGAGCTGCTACGTAGCCAGTCGTAGTTGTTGACAAAAGGAGGGGGTTCAGTGAAGACAAAAGGAACGGTCAAGTGGTTCAACGATCGAAAAGGGTTTGGATTTATCCGGCTGGATAGCGGAGAAGATGTCTTTGTCCACTACTCCGCATTACAAGGAGACGGGTTCAAGACCCTCAAGGAGGGGGAAAACGTCGAGTTTGAGATCGTGCAGGGAGCCAAGGGTCCTCAAGCGGCCAATGTGCTCAAGGGGGAGATCGCCGCGTCGTAAGTCGTCACGTCTTTCCGTGTGGTTCGGTAGAAGAGCTGGTCCTCACAATCGGAGGACCGGCTCCTTTACCAGAGTGCTTGCTGTCTGATTCTTCCATTTTCTAGACAAAAATCCTTAGGACTGTTAGCGTTTGGTTGTTCTGGTCGTGGAGGTATTGTTGTGCCCCCGGATCGAAGTCGAGTTCTTCAACAAGCGCAGCTCCTCGCTTCCCGCGGACAGTACGAAGCGGCCATAGCCGAATGGAAGAAGCTGGCCGCAGATTCTCCCGCCGACGGTACCATTCATAATACGATCGGTGATTTGCAATTGAAACGAAACGCTTCAGGGGAAGCCGCCTCCGCGTTTTTGCAGGCGGCCTCGGCATTCCGAGCCGAAGGCGCGACGCTCAAGGCCATTGCCGCATTTAAAAAAGTCCTGAAATACGATGCCTCTCGCTATGAGGTCTATCGCCACCTTGGAGACCTGAATGTTGAGCGCGGACTCATCAGCAGTGCGGTCCAGGATTACCTCACGCTGGGGAAGCATTACCTGAAAGAGCGCCGCGGAAAAGACGCGCTCGAAGTGTATAAGAAGATCGTCCTTCACGATCCATCGAATCTCAACGCACAGCAGCAGGTCGCCGAACTCTGCGTCCAGGAAAACCAGCAGGATGAAGCGACTACCGTGTATCTTCAGTTGGGCCGTGAACGATCGGCGCAAGGACGATACGATGAGGCGAAAGACGCGTATCTCGCCGTTCTCAGGATCGACCCGACGAACAACGAGGCAACTCAGTTTGTGGAGAGCCTGAAGAAAAGTGGCACCGGATCGATCAAGGCGGTCAAACCAGGGTTTGCTGCGCCGGCACAGAAATCGTCCGAACCGGTCGACCTTCTGGCCGAGGCCGTTCGTCGCATCGACGAAAAGCAGTATGCCGGCGCCGAAGCGATTCTGAACCAAATGCTCACACGAGAGCCAGGGAACCCTCAAGTCTGTCAACTTCTGGCTCGGTTGCACTTGCAACGCGGGGATGTCCAAGTGGCGCTGGGAGAATATCGCTTTTTGGCCGGGGCCGCGTTGCGGGCTCATGACCTCCTGCTTGCTGGATCGTTGATTCAGGAGTTCTTGGCAGCGGACCCGAATTCCGTTCCCCTGTTGGAGCTGAACGGAGAACTCCTCGAAGAACAAGGCGATAGCGGAGGAGCCGCCGTCCAGTATGCGAAGGCCATCGAACTTTTGCTGGAACATCCCGAGCCCGGCATGGAAAGCTTGCATGAGGAGCTCTTTGAAAAGGTGCGAGCGCTATCCAGCGATGATGCGTTAGTGGCTCGTCTGACAGCACGGATGAAGGGAGAGGTCTCAGGCGAACGAAGCGAATCCGCTCAGACTGTATCCGCCGTGAACGCGCCGTTGAACCGCGTCGATTCCCTACCGATCGATAGGGAACTACTAAGCGATGATTCAGATGACGGGCAGGCGGTCCATCCAAACGGTCGGATGAGGGAAACCCAACAATTTTCGCCGGCAGAGGCGGAACCGGACGACGCCCACCCTGTTACCGATGACGGTGGATTGCAGAAAGCCAACGTCGAGCCGAATGCGGCTCTTCACGGGCAAGGTGTGAAGAATACATCGATCTCTGCCTCTTTACCGGCTGCCACGGTGCGGACAGAAACGCCCATGGCTTCGCATCCGTCTCGGCATGAACCGGTAAGAGCGCCGGCGATCGAAAAACCAGTCGCTTTACAAAAGAACGAGGTGCCAAAGGCCGATGTTCCGCCACCTCTTTCACACCCGATCAACCCCGTCTCGGTTCAGGCATCGGTGGACTCAGCGGCTTCCGGCAAATCCGCCGCAGCTCCGCCGGCGACCGTAAAGGAACCGACGGCGGTGCCTGATTACGAGACGCATTATGCGTTAGGTGTCGCGTACAAGAATATGGGGTTGTACGAGGAAGCCAAGGAAGAATTTCGTGCGTCCATGAACAGCGACTCTTACTATCTTGATTCGGCGCTGATGACCGCGGTCTGTCTCAAGGAAGAACATCATCACGGTCAGGCGATTCTTGGATTGGAAACGGTCTTGGCTGATCTTCGTTGCCAAGGGGCCAAGGGGCAAGCCATTCGCTATGAGTTAGGGTTGCTTTATGAAGCGGAGGAACAGTGGGAGAAAGCCGCTCACGCATTCCAATCGATTCCCTCATTCCATGATGTCCCGCAGCGACTAGCCGCCTTGAAGGGGAAACAAGGGGGAGGGGACGTCGGTTTTCGATATGCCTCGTAGGGACCGACCCTCGTTCTCAATCCCGCTCAGTTCACTCGATTCGGCGTTAGGCGGCCTCCCAACACGGCCGCAATATTGTCGAGACACATGAGTCCCATCCGCACACGCGCTTCGAGCGTGGCCGATCCTAAGTGAGGAAGAAGGACCACATTCGGCAAAGCCGTCAAACCGGCAGGGACCATCGGTTCCTGTTCATACACATCCAGCCCAGCGCCTGCGATGGTTTTTGCCTCAAGCGCCGACACCAATGCTGCCTCATCGATGACCGGTCCGCGAGATGTGTTGATCAAGTAGGCGGTTGGTTTCATCAGAGTGATCTCGCGGCGGCCGATCAGGTGACGGGTCGTGTCGGTGAGAGGGACATGGAGTGAAAGAAAATCGGAATTCACAAGAACTTCATCGAGCGGCTGCCATGTCCACGCGAGGCCCGATGAAGTGGGAATGGGATGACGTCCGGCATAGATCACCGACATCCGAAATCCGGATGCTCGTTGCGCGACTGCCTGGCCGATGCGTCCCATGCCGACGATGCCCAGGGTTTTGCCTGAGACGTCGGCACCCAACAGTTGCGTCGGCGTCCATCCGGGCCAGTCGCCGGTTCGAATCCAGGAATCTCCCTCTACCACTCGTCGGGAAACAGCCAGCAACAGGGCCCACGTCAAGTCGGCAGTGGCATTAGTCAGCACATCCGGTGTATTGGTAACGATGATGCTGCGCCGGGTTGCGGCGGACACATCGATATTGTTGTAACCAACTGCGTAGTTGGCGATGACTTTCAAGTTCTTGGCATGAGCGAGTAACGAGGCATCAATACGATCAGTCAACGTACTGATGACGGCATCGGCCTCGGCGAACCCGCGCCGCAACTCCTCCGCAGTCGGGGTCCGATCGGTTGGTTCAGTCAGCCTGAGATAGTGTCGTGGAATGGCGTCCAACACTGGCTGCGGCAAGAGGCGGGTGATATATAAGATGGGACGATCCATCGTGCCGCCTATTGTAGGAGAAATCGGAGTCCACGGACAACGATTTTGGTTCCTCAAGGAATGGACTGACTGGCAGGCTCCTAGGAAAATACATCCTGCTTGTGCATGCGACCCCTTATGAGCTCCTCTTCTCCATTGATCCGACCGACAAGATCTCATGCGATCGCTCATGATCTTCGCGCCCTGTTGGGATCCGACAAAGTCAAAGATGACGGGCCGACGATCACCGCCTATGCGGTGGACGCCAGTATCTATCGCATGCCGCCGCAAGCAGTGGTCCTCGTTGAATCCGACGATGATATCGCCGCGACCATCGGCTATGCCCGGTCGCGAGGAATTCCGCTGACCCCTCGGGCAGCCGGCACCAATCTCACCGGTTCCGCGATCGGTTCAGGAATTATCCTCGATGTCTCGCGTCTCAATCGAATCCTTGAGGTGAATCGAGAGGAGAAATGGGCGCGAGTGCAACCGGGAATCGTCCTGGCGGAATTGAACAGACAGCTCAGCGCCCACGGGCTTCTGTTCGGGCCGGATCCTTCAAGCGGCGACATGTGCAAACTGGGTGGCATGGTCGCCAACAATTCTTCAGGCCCCCATACGCTCCGCTACGGCTCGGTCAAAGACAATGTGCAGAGCCTCCGGTTGTGCCTCGCCTCATCCTCCTGGATCGAGGCGCGATCCTATGCGCTGGCTGATCCAACGCTTGAACGGTTGTTGACGATGGTGCCGGCCCTGCGTGATGTCCTGGTGTTGACGCAGACCCACGCCGACCTCATTGCCGCGAAGCGGCCCCTCGTCAGCAAGAACAGTTGCGGCTACAACCTCTTTGGCATCGCCGACGGATTGGCGAGCGGACGCTTCGACCTGACCAAGTTATTCGTGGGGAGCGAAGGGACGCTCGGCATCGTCAGCGAAGCCACACTCACACTGGTCGACAAGCCCGAGGCCACCGTGACCGCTCTCATTCATTTCAGAAATCTGGAGGAGGTCGGCGAGGCGGTCCCTCGGTTGCTGACCCTCATGCCCAGTGCCTTGGAAGTCATGGATGCCAACACGCTCAACCTCATCGGGCGAGGGAAACATGGGATTCCGGCCGAGGCGTCCGCCACTCTGTTGCTCGAGCTGGATGCCGATTCACTCAAAATCGACTTGCGTGAGCGGGCTGAAGCCATAACAGCAATCTGTGGGCCCTACAAGCTGGCCTCGGAACCCACGCTCGCGTTCGATGCAGAACGGCGGGAACAGCTCTGGAAAGCGCGAAAGGCCTTGTATCCGACTCTCTATCGATTCGACCCGAAGAAGAAGCCGATCAATTTCGTCGATGATGTCGTCGTGCCGGCTGAGCGCATCAGCGAATTGATCCGCTATCTGGAGGACTTCTTTGAGGGCCAGCACGTCCCGGTGGCCGTCTTCGGCCACATCGGAAACGGGAATGCGCACATCGTCCCTCTGTTGGATGTCAACGACCGCGGCGACTTCGAGAAGATGGTGCAGGCCTATCAAGACGTCCATTCGACTGTGCTGAATCGGTTCGGCGGATCGATTTGTGGCGAACACGGTGACGGCCGCGTTCGGGCCGAGTTCGTGAAGCGAATGTTCGGCGACGAACTCTATGACCTCTTTGTGCAGGTTAAGAAAGCCTTCGATCCTGAGAACGTACTCAACCCCGGCATCAAGCTGAGCGACGCCTCGTTTACCGACCATATCGACTACACCAGGCTTTCCAAGTCCTGCGCCACCTGCGCCAAGTGCAATTCGGTATGTCCCGTGTACGACGTCTTTCAGTCGGAGGACATGAGCGCGCGCGGCTGGTTCGAAATCGTCACGGCGAAGGACTATAGCTATCTGAATTCCAAACGCGTGGTGGAGGCGTGCCTCAACTGCAAATCGTGCCGTACGATCTGTCCCGCCGGCGTGGATGTGTCCGACCTGATTCTTCAGAAACGGGCAGAGCATCCCAACCGGTTGGCGGGATGGATTTTCAGGCACCAGGCGAAGAGGGTGAACTTTGAGGCGGTGCTCCACATTCTGGCGAGTACGCAGGCCGTCTGGGATCGCCCCTTCTTCAGAAAGCTGCTCGAACGGATCACCAGGCCGATCATGAAGCGGTTGGCTCCGACCGCTCGCTTGCCGCATGACCTCGTGCTGCCCAAATTGGCCCAACGGCACTTGCGTGAACGGTATACACATTTGATCCCCGATGAGTCGGACTCACCGCCGACACGTCGGGTAGCCTATTTCCATGGCTGTGCCGCAAACTATTTCGATGATGGGGTGGGAGATGCCGTGATCGAAGTGTTGAAGAAACACGGAGTCGAACCGGCACTGCCGCCGCAACGCTGCTCAGGAACCCCGATTCAAACCTATGGCCATGTCGATCTGGCGCGCGACGGAGCCAGATTCAATGTCCGGTCTTTCATTCCCTACGAAACGATCGTGACCGGCTGTGCTTCCTGCACACTGATGCTGAAAGACTACCCCGCGCTCTTCCCAGAGGGCGAGGAACGGCAGAGAGCCGAAGCGTTGGCCAGGAAGGTGGTGCATATTTCGGAGTTCGTCGCCCGCTCAACCCAGCACCCTCCGATGGCCACAGCCGGTGAGACGACGAAGCGCGTCACCTATCATTCATCCTGCCACCTGAGGGCCGCGGGGGTCACAAAAGAGCCGAGACAAGTTCTATCGTCATTGCCCGGCGTCGACTTCGTCGAGATGCAGAGCGCCGATCGCTGCGCCGGAGGCGCAGGCACCTACCTCGTCAAGGATTATGACACATCGCAGAAGATCTTCGACCGGAAAGCCCGCGCCATCTCACAAACCGGGGCGAACGTAGTCGCCACCAGTTGTCCGGCCTGCATGATTCAGCTGAAAAATGGATTAGGCGAAGCCGTCGAAGTCAAACATGTCGCCCAGCTCCTGCAAGATGCCTATCAAGCGGCTGAGCGCGAGAACAGCTGAGTCCGCCCTCACTCATCGTGTATAGTACGCGGAGGTTTTTGCGAGCGACGGGATATCCGATTAACGTCTTGGGGGTTCGATGGTATCGGTCCAGGTATTTGGCCAGACTTTGCGTGCGGTCATCGAGGAGAGCGAACTTGAGGTGCCGGTGACCGGCCCGACCACCGTGAAACAACTGATCGAAGCCCACCCGGCACAACTGGGCCCGTTGCTGCGCTATATAAAGAACCGTGAGGCGCTCATCACCATCAACAAGAAAATCGGCTCGGAGGATTCACCGGTTCGCGACGGCGACATCGTCAAACTGTCGTTCCAATCCCGTACGTCTTATGACGGCACCAGAGACATTCCCACCTGATCAGTGGCAACTCCGCAGACCGGTTCTTCATCTCGCCGCTCCAAAGAGTGGCTTACAGATGAGTGAACTGGATGGCGACGACTTCCGGCTTCCCGATCACGGACGTGGTTTCTTTGAACGGAATCAGTTAAGGTCCTGCGACCCACGCGATCACGATGCACGACACATCACGCCGCAGTCCGTTCCCACTGTATGCCCAAGTCCTCGTCGCCGTGATCGGCGGCACGACGCTGGGCGTCTTCTTCGGCCAGGAGCCCTATCTGGGCGGCCTGCGTAACGAGCAGCTCGGAAAACTTGGCCTCTGGGTGGTCTGGGTCCTCAAAACGCTCGCCGTTCCACTCATCTTTGTGGCCATCCTCGACTCGTTGATCCGAACCTCGCTTCCGTTACGCCAGGGAGCAAAGCTGCTGACCATCTGTCTTATTAACGTCTCCGTGGCGATGCTCATCGGCCTGACCATCATGAATCTCTGGCAGCCGGGGAAATCGTGGCAGGGCCACGTCGAAGATCTGCTCCATGTGGTGCCAGGGACGAGTCTCAAGATCACCGTCACGCCGTCCGAGCATCCCCTGGAAGACTTGCTGGCCTATATTCCTCGGACGATCGCCGATCCGTTTGGGAGCAATAACATCATCGGTGTCGTGCTCATGGCGCTCGGGATCGGGATCGTATTGCGGTGGGCTAGAACGAAGGACGGTCAGGCCGGCGGATTGCTTGATCAGGTCGCCTGGGCCATTGAGCGGACCTACGGCTGGCTTGTCACGATTCTCTGGTGGGTCATCCTGGTCATTCCGTTTGCGGTGTTCGGTGTCGTGGCGAATATCGTCGGCAAGTCCGGTGTCGGAGTCTTCTCTGCCCTCTGGATCTTTCTCGTGGCCATGCTCCTCGGCCTGGCGGTGCATGGGCTGGTTTACTATCCGCTCGTTGCCTGGTGGGTGGGGAAGAAATCCCCAAGGGTTTACTTGGGGAAGGGGGCCGATGCCATTCTGACGGGAATATCATGTAACAGCAGCCTGGCCACGGTACCGGTTACGCTCCGCTGCCTCGAACGGATGCAGGTGTCGGCGCAATCGGCGCGCCTCGCCGCCTGTGTCGGAACAAATCTCAACAACGACGGCATCACCCTTTACGAAGCGATGGCCGCGCTGTTTCTCGCCCATGCGCTCGGCTACGACCTGCCGATATCGAAGCAGATCGTGATCGTCGTTGCCTCCATCATCGCCGGCGCCGGTGTGGCCGGCATTCCCGAAGCCGGCATGATCGTCCTGCCGCTCGTCCTGTCCGCTGCAGGTTTGCCGGACCAGGTCATCCTCGCCGCCATCCCCCTCATCATGACCGTCGACTGGATCATCGCCCGCGCCCGCTCCGGCGTCAACATCATGAGCGACATGCTCGTCGCCATCCTGCTCGACGTCGGAAAGACAGCCAGGCTCTGATGCGCTGCCGCCTCCTCGTTGACAGTCGGTTAATGCGCTGCCCACTTCCTCAAGATTCCTCAAATTCTCGCCTCTCATTTCTTGCCTGCCACCTAAGTCAGACGGCTCCGCCGCTCCGTTTCGTCGCAGGCAAGGCATTGGAATCTTGAATCGTGTATACACCTCTCTGAGGCAACGCCACCGACACAACGAACAACCTCGTCGCGCGCTCAATATGGCGCGCGAGCTGCCTTGAAACCTCAATTCCCTGTTAAGATGAAATCCTTCATGATGTCGTCAAAGGAAAACCAAGCCATGTCGACTCCCTCTCAATCCCGTGTCGTTCTTGTGGCGATTCAAACCCCTCGTGTCTCCAGGGAAGAGCTGGACAGCTCGCTGCAAGAGCTCACCCGCCTGGTGAAAACCCTCGGGCACCATGTCGTCGGCCGGGTGATGCAAAAACGGAGTTCCGATACATTTTCGACGGTCCTGGGCCAGGGCAAACTCGCCGAACTGGCGCGGTGGACCGGTGGGCTCGGCACTATCGCGGCATCGTTTGAAAGGCCGATGCACAAAGCGGCCTCGAAGCGCGCGGCCGCGGCAGCGGACGAAGCGGAAGACTCGGAAGAAGGGGAATCGGATGAACCAAGCGAGACGTCACCCGTTCCTCGCCAACAGGCGCAAATCGTCATCGTGGACTGTGATCTGTCGCCGTCACAATTGAAGAATCTTGAACGTGCCGCCGGCGTGCCGGTGCTCGATCGGACCGGTGTCATCATTGAAATTTTCAGTCGACATGCGCGGACCCGAGCGGCCCGACTCCAGGTGGAGATTGCGAGGCTCAATTATCTGGCGCCACGGTTGCGTGAAACTGGCGGCGGCAGCGAGCGGCAGAGCGGAGGGATCGGCGGCAAGGGGGCGGGAGAGACGAGTCTTGAGCTCGATAAGCGCAGAATTCGCGATCGGATCAAGGCGCTCCGAGCGGAATTGGCGGCGATCGGAGACGAGCATCACACGCGCCGCGCGAGGCGGGAACACGAATTGACGGTCGCGCTCGTCGGGTACACCAATGCCGGGAAATCATCGCTGATGCGGGCGATGACGGGCATTGACGTGCTGGTGGCCGACAAGCTGTTCGCCACGCTCGATACGACGATCCGGCCGCTGCATCCTGAAACACGTCCCAAAGTGCTCATGACCGATACGGTAGGATTCATCAAAAAGCTCCCGCATGACCTGGTGGCGTCGTTCAAGTCGACGCTTGACGAAGCGGCCGGCGCCTCGCTGGTACTATTTGTCGTTGATGCCTCGGATCCGTCTTTTCGGTCCCAACTCGACGTCACGCGGACGGTATTAGCCGAAGTGGGAGCCACGGATATTCCCAGCCTCCTGGTCTTGAATAAACAAGACCGTCTCGGACCGGATGCCCTCGCGTCATTGAAGGTGGAGTATCCCCAGGCCTTCTTCCTTTCCACGAGAAGCACGGACGATCTGAACGCGCTACGTGAGCGGATCATGCGGCACTTTGAGAACGAGATGATCGACGAGGAATTCCGTCTGCCGTTTACGGCTCAAGCGGTCCTTGCGGAGATTCGCGCTCGGATGCGGATCTTGTCTGAAGACTATGATGCCGAGGGATTCACGATACGGGTGCGATCGACCCCCGAGAACCTGACGATGATCAAAAAGAAGCTCGCGCGATAGGTGTGGATCTCCTCATCACGCGACCGAAATACTATCCCCAACAGCAGCCTCGGGCTGAATAACAGGATCGGGTAGCTGGTCCCGCCACCCGCCATCACCGACTCTCGCAAAATAACGTTGGACCAGGTGCAATGAGAGCGCGGGAGCCTGTAAAGGCTATCGTCGGAGGAAGGCGATCCAGCGCCACAGGTTCAGCAGACTGGCGAGGGAGGCCGCCACGTAGGTCAGTGCGGCGGCGGTGAGGATGCTTCGAGCCCCCCGCTCATCATCAGGCGACAAGTACCGGCCTTGTCGGAGGACGGGAAGGGCACGCCGGAAACTGGCATCCCACTCGACGGGAAGCGTGACGAGGTGGACCAGCGTGGAGATCCCCATCGTGGCCATCCCGGCCATCAGAACGACGACACTCGCCACCGGAGTGCGGGCAACCGCCGCCGCGATGGGAATCCCCATCATCAGAATCGCCCCGACCTTCTCCGCGCCCTGCGCGACCCGCACGAGCTTCGTGCGTTCCGCCAAGGGCTGATACCCCAGGTGGTCTTGAATAGCGTGCCCGACCTCGTGAGCGGCGACCGTAATTGCCGTGAGGGATTTTCCATCGAAGATCGCGGGAGTGAGGCGGACCGCTTTGCTGACCGGATCGTAGTGGTCGCCCGTCTCGGTCGGTTCCACTTTAATGTGTGGCAAGTCAAACCGATTGAGCAGGTGCCGGGCCAATTCTGCTCCGGTTCCCGGATAGTCCGGACGGGGCGCGCTATGCTTCGCAAACACCCGCCTGGTCCAGAGCTGCGGCCCGAGCATGACCAGACCGACGATGATCAAGAGCAGAATGAGACGCACCATGGTATCCCGATTTCCCTACCGCGCTTGTTGAACAGAGGGACCCAGCCAAGGCTACCGACCCACACGGTTGTGGGAGGGCCTTCTCCCCCCACAGGCTACCACACTTGACGACGGAACAGGACATGACCGTTCACCGAGGCGCAACGTTAGACAGGTCTCGCCCGCATCGCTGAATGAATTGCCATCTATATTGTGCGCGGATGATCTTTTCCCATCGGCGCCCGATAGGGTATCCTACCGCGATCCAAGAACAGAGGGGTGTTTCGTGAAGCGCGCAGCCACATGTGTGTCGACTCAGGTGAGGCAGGTCAGACATCCCATTTCGACAGACTCAGGCGCGAGAGATGTCTACCATGTATGACGTCATTGTAGTCGGCAGTGGACCGGCTGGGTCTTGCGCCGCGTGGCGCCTGGCTCAGGCCGGCGTGGCGGTCGCCGTCATCGAGAAGGCCTCGCTTCCGCGGTACAAAACATGCGGTGGCGGGATCGTGGGACGGACCCTGCAGGCCTTGCCCTTGGATATGCGCCACGTGGTCGAGCAGGACTGCCATACCGCGCAGCTCAATCTGCCTGCCGGATTGTCCTTCATCACCCGTCGACCGACTCCCATCGTTTCCATGACGATGCGCGATCAGTTCGACTATGCCCTTCTTTCCGCAGCCCAAGCAGCGGGAGCAGCTGTTCACCGACAACGCGCCGTCGAGAATGTGTCGTTCCACGGCGACTTCGTCACGCTCACCACCAACGGAGGCTCGATGAAGGCCAAGTTCGTCATCGCAGCCGACGGCGCGCTCAGCACCGTTGCCCGAACCATGGGAATGGCCGATGGACGCGTCCTCATTCCGGCGCTCGAGTACGAAGTGACGGTGCCTCATGACCGGTTGGACGGGTTTCAGAACATAGCGAGATTTGATTTCGATCTGCTGCCCCATGGATATGCGTGGGCCTTTCCCAAACGACGGCACCTCTCGATCGGCGTCCTGTCGACGAGGCAGCGGGGGGCTGATCTCAAACGCGCGATGGCGCGCTATCTCGACCTGCTCGATTGTGGATCGTTCACTCACGTCGAGCGACATGGCTTTGTCATTCCCGTTCGACCGCGACGTGGACCGTTCGTCGCGAAGCGCATTCTGTTGGTCGGCGATGCCGCGGGCTTCGCCGATCCTGTGACCGGGGAGGGGATTTCATTCGCCGTTCGAAGTGGTCTGATGGCAGCGCAATCCTTGATTGAGGCGCATCTTGAAGAAGAGTCCGCACGGCAGACATATGCCAGCGCGCTGGCGGAGACGATTCTTCCGGAGCTGCGAAGAAGCCGATGGCTGGCCCGACTGCTGTACGACTTTCCTCGCGTTAGATCGTTCGCATTCTCTCAATATGGGCAGCGCCTCTCCGAAGCCGTCACGGATGTGATGGCCGGAACGCGGACCTATCGAGACCTACGGTTCAAACCCCGCACACTATTCCGACTGCTGAGGCCAAACTAGTTGCGGAGATCAGCATGCAGGCCTGCTCGGTCACACGATGGTCAGGTCTGAGAACGAACGGACTTGATATTGGAAGTCCTTTCCGTTTGCGCTGTACCAACAGGTCTTATTGTTTTAGACTGCACCCATGAGTGATCGGTCAGCCGTTGTCTTTTCAGAGCAATGCTGCGTGGTCACAGAGGACCGCATGACAATTACCGACCAGGAATCGACCGAGCTCGCGACCCCAACCGAGCCGATGCGGACCTCTCTCTTTCGCCCTGCGGCGAAGGGACGCTATCCTGGGTTGGTCCTGTACTCCGAGATTTTCCAGATCACCGGGCCGATCCGGCGTATGGCGGCGATGCTGGCGAGCAATGGGTTTGTGGTGGCAGTACCGGAAATCTTCCACGAGCTGGAGCCGGCAGGCACGGTATTCGCCTATGACGAAGCGGGCGCGGCACGTGGCAATCGGCACAAGATCACCAAAACCCTGTTGAGCTACGACAACGATGCGCGTGCGGCGCTGGACTATCTGGCCTCATCACCGCACTGCACGGGCAAGCTCGGCGTGATGGGGATTTGCATCGGGGGTCATCTGGCGTTTCGCGCGGCGATGCAGCCCGATGTGCTGGCCGCCGCCTGTTTTTATGCCACGGACATTCACAAACGCAGTCTGGGCCAGGGTATGCATGACGACAGTCTGGACCGGATCGGCGAAATATCCGGAGAGTTGTTGATGATCTGGGGCCGACAGGACCCGCACATTCCCCGCGAAGGGCGGGCGCTCATCTACAACGCGCTGAGCGATGCCGGCGCGCATTTCCAGTGGCATGAGTTCAACGCCGCGCACGCATTCATGCGCGACGAAGGTCCCCGCTACGATCCGGCGGCGGCCCGGATCTGCTACGACATGACGTTGGAGCTCTTTCACCGTCGGTTGGGCGAAGGCGGGACATAGCCGAATATCATTCGGTGCCCGGCTTGCCTCGAGCCGGCGAGGCCTATTGCCTGACGCCCCCGCTTCAACCGGAAATGTGGTTGGCTTCTCCCACTCGCGGATATGTCGCCTGGGTTGTGACTGAATGCCCTTTCCTATCAGGCCCCAGTGCGGTATTCTCGTGCGATTCACGAACGAGAGGAGCGTTGACTGAGCCTCCCAATGCTCTCCGACCTATCCCACCTCCTTGGACGATCTTCGAATCATGTTGTCCTCTGTCTGCTTATGGCATGGAGTGGGCTCTGGACTGCGTGCAGTACCGCTCCGGTGGCTCACAGTGACGGTGAGAACGAGTCCCAAGCTGTGTTTCATCAGCTGGCCGGCCTGGAGGTGGCATCGAATCGTTTGTACCAGTCGATCGCGGACCACGCCGACGTGGCGGGGTTCAGCCATCAACTGGAGGTCGAGTCTGATCTGACTCGTCCGTTCACGCCATCCGAGATGGAAGAGATCGCGCAGTCCTTTGTGCGCTCGCTCAAAGTCATGTTGTTCGATCTGGCCCCGGAGTACTTCTGGGAGCACCATCTCGCGCTCTACTATGCCGCAACTGTGTCGGCATCGGAGGCCCGGCGATTGGTCGAGGGGTATGACAACGAAATTCTCAGCCCGACGTCCAGAGTGCAAGAACTCCGTTGGAATTTCGTGACGGACCGTCTGTCGGACCTGTTGCCGGCGGTGCGGGCCCGGTCCCATCTGCTCCAGATCTCGGCCGAGACGATGGTCCCGGCGCTCTTGCCGGGAGACCATGTGATCGCGCACAAGGCTGCATATCATGCTGCAGAACCTCGACGCGGCGAAGTCGTCGTCTACCGCTACCCGGACAAGGATGGGACGCTTTTTCTCCACCGCGTGATCGGGGTTCCCGGCGATCGAATCGAAGTTCATAATCAGGCGGTTTCGGTGAACGACGAAGTCTTGACCGAACCCTATGCGCAACATACCGATCCATCCAGTATGTCCGGAAACGTCCGGGATAACCTTGGGCCTGTCACCGTGCCTCCCGACGCCTACTTCGTCTTGGGTGACAATCGGGAGGAGAGCCTGGACAGCCGATTCTTGGGACCGATCAGCAAGGAGCACATCGTGGGGCGGGCGGTATGTATTTACTGGTCGGTTGATCCCGGCACGAAAACTCCACGCTGGGACCGCCTCAATCAACCGGTGCGATAGCGGCAGTGGCGAGACCTCAGTGTAAGAACGCGCCGTGACGCGTTCCTGCTTGCGAGCCGAGGCTTCTCATAGGTGAAGCCGGCCAGGCGGACTTTGTTCGACGCCGAGCCGGCCCTACATTCGAGGATTTGAAGGCGCGTGTCATGACGGTTGATCCGCGCATGGAACGAACCTCCTGACCGGAGCGTCACTGTGCTGGGAATGTGCGATCCCTTGCTGGGTATTTCCTCGATGCTGTTGGGTGGCGCGGCCGCCTATGTCATCCTCAGCATCGCCGAACGGATGCGCGCTCCCGACCAAGGTTCCGTCAGGTTCCGATGGCTGACGATCGGCGCCGTCGCCGCGGGCCTGGAAATCTGGGCGATTCACTACATCGGCAATTTGGCGTTCTGTCCTCAGGTCTCGGCGGCGCAAGACTCGGCGCTCGCCGTGCTGTCGCTTGTCTCCGCCGGGGCAACAGGAGCCGTGGCCGTGTACCTGATCAGCAGCCATATCAACAGCCGAATGCGCCTCGTCTCCGGGGGCATGCTGATGGGCGCCTGCATGAGCCTGACCCATTTCGCCAGCATGATGGCGGTTCATCAGCCGATCGATCTCGAGAATGACCTCATGGTCGTTGTGCTGTCGACGGTCGGGATCGTGGCATTGAGCGTCATCGGCATCGTGATCGGGGCGTGGAATATCACCACATACAGAAACTGGCGGGTCACGGAAAAGGCGAGCGCCATGGGGATTGCTCTTTCCGGATCCCACTTCATCGGGATGATTCCGACATATGGCCTTTCCGCCATCAGGCCCGGCGCTCCGCCGCCGGGCATCGAGGTTGACCTCCTCGCGGTGGTCGCCGTCTCGCTCTCGACCCTCCTGGCCATCATCGATCGGCAAGTGACGGCGGCATCGAGCCTCGCGCGCGACAGCCACGCGCGGCTGATCGAAGCCATCGAAAGTGTTCCTCAATGGTTTGCGCTTTTCGACGCGGAGGACCGTCTGGTCATCTGCAATCGCAAGTATCGGGAGGTGATGTCAGGAGTCGGCGCGGAGGTGCAGCCAGGCGACACATTCGAGTCGATTATTCGCCGGATTGCCGAACGAGGTGATATCGACGCGGCGCTCGTGAATGTTGAATCGTGGGTGAAGCAGCGCCTGGAGATGCACCATAATCCTCAAGGACCGTACATTCAATATCGATCCAATGGAGAATGGCTCCAAATCAGCGAGAAGAGGACTCACGACGGCGGAATTGTCGCCATCGCTACGGACATTACGGCTCTGAAAAACGCCGAACAGGCCGCCGAGGATGCCAATGCGCGGCTCGCGGATTCGTTGGCGGTCGTGGAGGCTGCGAAGGCCCGCATGCAGGAAGAACTGAATGTCGGCCGGGATATTCAACGGAGTATGCTCCCGCGCGTATTCCCGGCTTTCCCGGACCGAAAGGAGATCGAGCTCTACGCGGTGCTCGAGCCGGCCCTTGAAATCGGCGGCGATCTCTACGATTTTTTCATGGTCGATGACCATCGACTCTGTTTTGTGATCGGCGATGTGGCCGGCAACGGAGTCCCTGCCGCGCTGTTCATGGCGATGACCAAGATCATGGTGAAGACCAGGGCGACCTCCGATCCCTCGCCGGCCAGTATCGTCACCCATGTGAACGATGCGCTGAGCGCGGATAACGACAGCTGTATGTTCGTGACCCTCTATCTCGGCATTTTGAATCTCCGTGACGGGACGCTCCTTGCGACAAACGCCGGACACAATCCTCCTCTGCTGAAACGGCAGGATGGACAGTTCGAGTGGCTGACGGGCATCGACGGCCCCATGGTCGGTCCCATGGCGGGCATCGCCTTCAAGGAGACGACCATCCAATTGGGTCCGGGAGATGAGCTCTTCTTGTACACAGACGGGGTCACCGAAGCGGATAATCGGCGGCGCGAGCTGTTCGGCAACGACCGGTTGAAAAGAGTCCTGACCCAATCTCGAGCCGTCTCGGTCGTCGATCGACTTGGCGAGGTTATGAACGCGGTAAGATCCTTTGCCGTTGACGCTCCGCAGGCGGACGATATCACCATGTTGGGGCTGCGGTATCACGGGGTCGCCCCGTCCGGCGTGGCGACTCGAGTCTTCCGCCGAACGATGCCCAATCAATTGGCGGTCATTCCGGACCTCCAGATGGCTTTTGAGCAATATGTGGCACAATGGGACGCGGCCAAGCCGCTCATTCCCACCTTCAACATGGCGCTGGATGATCTGCTCAACAATGTGGTGCAGTATGCCTTCCCCAACGATCCGACGGAGCATCATATCGAGGTCGAAGGCGAAGTGCGTGATACGTGGGTCATCTTCACCATTACGGATGACGGCATTCCCTTCAACCCTCTGACGGTCGCGCCTCCCGATCTGTCGCTGCTGCTACATGAGCGAGAAATCGGCGGTCTGGGGATTCACTTGGTGCGCTCCATGTTTGATGAAGTGTCCTACCATCGCAACGTGGGACGCAATGTCTTGACGGTGAAAAAGAAGTTGGCTTCCGGACCATCCTCCGCCATGAAGCCTCCCGACAAGACCGGAATCCGCGCATTCGAGGTCGAGCGGCTGCCGTCCCCCTTGCGCGAACGCCCAAGGAATGGCGAGAAGAGTGTCGACTCGCGCCGGAGCGGGACCGTGATGATCGTCACTCCCCAGACCCGCTTCGACACGAACAGCGCGCCGGAGGTCGAGCGCATTCTGCTGGACCACATTGGGCAGGGAGAACGGCAGATCGTGCTGGATCTCTCCCGTATTTCGTATATTTCCTCCATCGGGCTCCGGGTGATCCTGAAAGTGTTGATGGCAATGACCCGAACAGACGGGAACATCGTGCTCTGCGGGGGAAACGACCATGTCCGTACGGTGCTGCGATTAAGCGGAGCGCTGATGATGAGCCTCTATGCCTCCACGCTGGAAGAGGCGTTGTCAAAGGTCCACGCGGCGCGTTGACGGAGCATGGGTGAGACAGTGGTTGATTCTTCAAGGGCGGAGGGCGTCGATTGCAGAAACGTATCGTTGATCGTATCGGGCGACACCGACCGGTCGAATTGGTTTTTCATGAGCCTGCTGGGATAGAATGGCGATCTTCTCCTAAACGGAAAGGGATATCATCATGGATCAAGGGACCAGACACACATTGACGGTGACCTCTCGCGAGAATGCCGGGATCACATTCGTGAAGATGCAGGGCAGCCTCTCCGCCACCACTGCGGATCAGGGAAACCAGGAAATGAAAAAGATTGTGGATGCCGGCGCGAAAAAGGTCATCCTCAATCTGGCCGATGTCGACTATATCAGCAGCGGCGGCATTCGAGTCCTGATACTGGCCTGCAAGCAGCTCAACAATGTTCAGGGGCAGATGAAGATTGCCGCCGCGAAAGGGATGGTCAAAGAAGCTCTGCAGGCAAGCGGCTTTGACCTGCTGAACCGGGTGTACGGAGAAAGCATTCAATTGTGCGACACGGAAGAAGAGGCGGTCGCCGCCTTTACGGGTTAACCGTTTCAGCGTTCTCCTTCGTGCCCCCATGCCTCGCGACGACCCGAAGAAGAATGAATCGTCTCGAGCCCAGGCTCGGCGACTCATCGAGCAGACGCCGAAGATACTAGCCGGGTTGGCCGCCCTGATCGGGGTGGCGTATCTCGCTGGATCGATTTATACGAAAACCTATTTTTCAGAATTCGGAGCCTCGTGGATCTTGGAAGAGGTTCCGGCAGCGACCTATTTTAGTCAAAGCTGGGTGCCGCTGTTACTGATGCTCTACTTCGGGTACCTGGTCACGACGAATCTCGCGGCGATCGGGAGTCAAGACGACCTGACCGCCAGCTTTCAATTCAAGTTTTCCGTGGCCGTGGTTCAGCATGGGCCCTGGTTCTTGCTCGCGCTCTTACTGATAACCCCGCTTCTGAGCACGCTCGGCCATGTCATGTCGGCGATCGTATTGTCGATTATCGGCCTAGTCGCGATGCTGCTCCTGCTTACCTCGGCATTCGAGCTGGTTGTGGCGCGGTTCACTACGACAATGAGTCGGCTCATTGATCTGTCGATGGCATATGTCGCATTCGCCATGATTGCCGTCGGTCTGTATGTGGTCCCTGCGCAGCTTGGACTGAATTGGGCGCGGCTCGATCGACAGCCGACCTCCTCGCTGCTCACGGTGTATCTGCGCAATGATGCCGAACAGGAGTATCGGCTACTCTTCTCAGCCGGCAATCGCCTATACGTGTTTCCAGCGAGATTCGACGGGGTCTATCCACCAGTCCAAGCCACTGTCGTCGCCGATGTCAGTTTCGTACCTCCTCAGCGGTAAGAGTAAGAAAGGATCATGTTGTGCGATCGGACGGGTGCAGGCTCCACTCCCGCTCCATGGCCAGGCTGCTTCATAGGGCAGGGCTGATGTGCCCGGCCAACCGTGTGTGGGCGTTATCCCTGGCGGTTGTCCTGACAGCATCGAGCTGCGCTTCGGTAGCCGCGGTAACGAATCTCTCGGAGGAATCCTGCCGCATCTCGTTTGCTCGCCGACTCTCGGTCGTTCTCACCCAGGAGGGTGAACAGCCTGAGATTGCGGATGCCCTTGCGGGCAAGACCCTCTCCACTCTCACAACCTACCGTCTCGGACCACGCCCCTTCACGATTGCCGCCCCATCCGGTACCGACTACCGGTTTTTTATCAACCGTACAGGGGCAGACTGTGTTCTGACCCTCTATGGACGCAGAAAGGGATTCGTTTCCTACACCAATAACCTAAGCTACATTGCCACCGAGATCCTCCCGCACTGCACCTGCGCCGAATAGCCAATCGACGAGTCTCGCCGGTTCCTCCACCCCAGTCTGGGAAATTGTGAATGGAGGCATGGATTTCCGCCATTTATGAAGAAGTTTTCATCTTCTCCTAATGATCTCTTCATGTTCCGGGATTATAAGGTAATACGCGATGAGCTGAGGCCCTGGGCGCGCGAGGCGCTGACAGTCGCGATGCTCGAAGCCAATCGATAAGGCACATAGCACAAGGAGGACGCGCTATGAAGAATGTGACAAAAGGACTGACTCTCTCCACCTCTGTTATTCCGGCTCCAACGAGAGGAGGACCCACGCGGTTGTCGCCGAACCACCTTCTCGAATTAGTAACCCGCTTGTGCCTCTTCAAGGCGGAACGTTGGGGACGCCGGGCCCTCTTTTACGAACGGCACCGTGGCTATTTCCCTCGGATGTCCGCCGGCCGATTCGTGCAGCGATGCCGCCAATTGGAAGCGCGGTACCGAGCGCTCGCACAGATGATGTTCCTGATCCCGACAGAAGATCGGTTGGTTCCAGCGCGTATGTTGGCCCTGTCGAAGCAATAAGGCAGCGGGCTTTCCCTCTGCTCGCTCCGCCGTACAGGAGACACCTGATATCAGTCGGTGACTGCGTATGGCGGACAGGTATTGATGACCCTGTCCGCCCGGCATGTGGGCAGCATCCCCCTCAAACAATGTGATACATATCCCATGGACTGAGAATCGATCTGTTCCAACGCTCGGTTCGAGCCCGTGGTGTCCAGCGACCTGCCCGGCGACGATTTATGGGAACAGGGCTGATCCTGGTCTTGCGCTCACGTCCCATTCCAACGTAACATCAAGCTTGCTGTGAGTCGTCGTTCCTTACCCCCTACGATTCCACGACCATCAACGGCAGAAAGGTAACGGTTTCCGTGACGAAACAGAGTCACCCATCGGCGTCCGCCGGCCCAACCGCGACGGGATTTTCACCGGGGTTCGTTTCCTTGGGACTTGAAGCGCCGCTCCTTACGACGCTGGAAACACTGGGCTACGAAGAGCCCACCCCCATCCAACGTGAAGCGATTCCACCGCTTCTCGCAGGACGAGATTTGCTCGGGCAGGCGGCGACCGGCACCGGCAAGACCGCAGCATTCGCGTTGCCGATGTTGCAGCGGATCGGTCATGCAACGAGGGCTCGCCCATCGGCGCTTGTACTCGTGCCGACCCGTGAGTTGGCGATTCAAGTCGGGGAGGCCATGCAACGGTACGGCAAGGAATTACGGATGACTGTGTTGCCGGTGTACGGCGGGCAGGCCATCGGTCCGCAGTTGTACGCGCTCAAGCGGGGAGTCGACGTGGTCGTCGCCACACCGGGTCGGGCCTTGGATCATATCCGCCGGGGCACGCTCAAGCTACAAGAGGTGAAGATCGTCGTATTGGACGAGGCGGATGAAATGCTCGACATGGGGTTTGCGGATGACCTGGACGCGATTCTGACCGGCACGCCCAAGACTAAACAAACCGCCTTGTTCTCCGCGACCATGCCCCCACGGATTCGCTCGATCGCCCACCGGCATCTCCATAACCCCGTCGAGATTACCATCGCCAAAGAACCGGTCAAAGCCGGCACGGCCCCCCGTGTCCAGCAAGCGGCCTATGTCGTCACGAGAGCGCATCGAGGGGCGGCGCTTGCCCGAGTGCTTGATGTGGTCGGCGCGAAATCAGCATTGGTCTTCTGTCGAACCAGGCTGGAAGTCGATGAAGTGACGGCGATGCTGACGGGTCGCGGTCATCGAGCCGAAGCCATTCACGGCGGCATGAGCCAGGGACAGCGGGACCGCGTGATGCAAGCATTCAAAAGCGGGCAAACGGAGTTGCTGGTGGCGACCGATGTGGCTGCGCGCGGCCTGGATATACCCCAAGTATCACACGTGATCAACTACGATCTTCCGTCCTCCGCCGAGGTGTATGTGCATCGGATCGGCCGGACCGGCCGGGCTGGTCGGGAAGGCGTGGCTATCACGATTCTCGATCCTCGAGAACAACGTCTGCTGCGAACGATTGAGCAGCACACGAAGGCTCAGGTCACCGTCTTGCCGGTGCCCAGCATCGCCGATCTTCGCGCCAAACAGTTGGAGCGGATCCAGGCGGCCATGGGGGAAGTCTTGCGCGACGGCAAGTTGGATGGATTCACACCCCTTGTCGATCGGCTGACCGCCTCCCATTCAGCGACTGATGTGGCAGCAGCCGCGATCAAACTGCTGGTTCGGGCGCAGGGAGGAGAGCGTCCGGAACAAGAGATTCCCGGGTTGCCTGCCAGGCAGCCGGAATTCGGTCGTCCGGTCCGGCAGGCCGGTCGCTATGACGACCGATCCCGCGGCCTATCCTCCCGACCTGAACGTCGGCCGACAGGGCCGCCCCGTCAGGACGGACAGCGAGAGACCGGCATGGTCCGAGTATATATCGGCGCTGGGCATGAGGCAGGGATCAGGCCTGGCGACCTTGTGGGCGCAATCGCCAACGAGGTGAAGGTCAACTCCAACGTCATCGGCGCGATCGAGATCGAAGATCGGTTTTCCATCGTCGATGTCCCGGAATCCCTCGCCGCTCGTATTATCGACCAGCTCGGCCGCGCTCGGATCAAAGGCCGGAAAGTACCTGTACGACTGTTTCGTTAATGGCGTAGGTGCCACACCCATGCAACTCGTTGTCCGCTGGCCACGCCGAGCACGGCTTCCTAAACTCGATGCCGCTTGGTATGCTGGATGAGACCGCTGGTTCGTGGGACAAGAACAGTCATCAAGGAGGCAAAGATGAAAGCATCGATGAGATTCTTTGAGGCACTGCGCATGATCGGTCGTCTGTGGTCCGACCTTCCACTTTTGGTTCGCCTCCTCAGGGCCTGGAAAGAGGGGAGCTATCGAGGCCTCTCGGTGCGCACGCTTGCGTCACTGGCGATAGCCCTGCTCTATGTCTTGAGCCCTGTGGATATGATTCCGGACTTTATTCCAGGAATTGGATTGATTGACGATGCAGCAGTGCTGGCGCTCTTACTCCACAGCATTGCACAGGATCTTGCAACGTTTCGAGTCTGGGAACAACATCGCGTCAAAATGTGACGCCTTACACGATCCGAATCCCCACCACCAGTCGCATGGACCCACCGACTGGCGGCCATCCCGCAGCTGATCAGCTCTGCGATCCCTTTGCCTGGACCTGCTTTGCCATACCGAGGGCGACAGTCGACACATTCCTACCGGGGAATAACCAACCAATGGGGACGTCATAACACGACGCAATCTCGATGACCATCTCCGCGATGATAGCGCGATAATTAGGCGGCCTTCTTTTTAGGAACCTTGGCTCCTTTGCGCCTTGCTTCCGACAGGCCGATAGCGATGGCTTGTTTGCGGCTCTTCACTGGTTTCCCGGATTTTCCGCTTTTGAGCGATCCTTTCTTTTTCTTGCGCATCACCCCTTCGACTGTTTTACGAGCACGTTTTCCATATCGTGCCATACGTTCCTCCCATCTGTTCGTTTTTGGTCAAAGGCAGCAGCCAACCGATTAGTTTCCACCCTTTAAAACCGTCAAAGCCGTCGTATGGGCCTCATCGGTCACGTAGGCCCTGACCATATCGCCGGGCTTCACTTTGTCTAATTTGGTGGTCTTGTCGACATGGATCTTTTGCTCGATACCGTCAGGGTCCTTTATGAAGTAATATTCACCCTCGGTTCTTAGTAATGTGCCCTTAATCGTGCCATCGCTCAGACGCCCTGCGGGCGCCGTCTCTTTTTGGGCCCTTGGGATTGTCGGATCGGCCGACTGGGCTGAAATGCCTGAGCCCAATAGTCCTCCGATTACCATTATCATGAGTAGCAGAATTCCTTTCATGGCCGCCTCCTTCTTATTAGTTGCTTATTAGTTGCGAGTACCGACAAGCACAGGATGATCCTCTCAAACAATCAAGCGATCGTGGACTAGGAAAAGGCCTGGCGGTTTCACGTTCCAAAATCCGGATGGTCTCAATGGGTGAATGCCATCAACTCCGGTTTCTTGGTTTTGCCTTGGCGGTGGGGGCGGCGCTCAGCGGATCCTCAGGCCAAGGGTGTTTCGGATATCGGCCACGCAATTCTTTGCGGACGTCGTGGTACGCCCTCTTCCAAAAGCCGGCGAGATCTTGCGTCACCTGCACCGGCCGTTTGGCAGGAGACAGGAGATGCAACATCAACGGAATTTTTCCGTCCGCTATACGCGGCGTGTCCTTGCACCCGAACAGCTCTTGCAAACGCACCTCCAACACCGGAGATTCCGATTGCTCGTAATCGATAGGGAGACGGGAACCACTCGGAACAGTGATGTGAGTCGGGGCCAGACGGTCAAGGCGGCGCTGTTGTTCGTACGTCAATAGGGCATGGAGTGGCGTGGTGAGATCCAACCGTTTTACCCGCTCGAGGGTCGTGATATTGGCCACGTACGGACCAAGCCACTGGTCCAATGTCCGAAGCAACGCCCCATCGGAAAGATCCGGCCATTCCGTCGAAGGATCATCAATGCGTCGCACCCACATCACGCGAGCGCGCCACCGTCTGAGCGGATGACTGAATGACAGCACCTCAAGTCCCGCTGTATGAATGCCTTGCAAAAGCATGGATGTGATTGCATGTGCATCCGGCGAGGAGACCGCCTCCTCCAAAAGAATCATCGCTCCAAGTCGTTGACGGCGTACGGCCCGAACAGCACTGCTCCGTTCATCCCAGTAGACCAACTCTTCGCTGAGCACCTGGTCATGGTACAGGGATTCAATGGCTTCGCGCGTGATCGGAGCTGCCAGGTTGATATCGGCCCACTGGGCGCCTCCATCCAAGTCCGCGATGACAAGGAATGGTTCCGTGGCGATGGGATCGGGTCTTCTGAACCGAGCGCCTCGCCCATTCACCAGTCGGTAGCCGGCGGTCTCACCCGATTGCCGCTGCGCGATCCGATCGGGATAGGCCAGCGCGAGCAAGAGGCCCGCCGTATGCGGGTGGTGGCGTTCGTCGCCGGCGATCGTCCCGGACAGCCCCTTGAGTTGCCGTCGCCAGAGTCGAGCCGTTCGCCTCACGCGTTCGACCGCAGCTCGATTGATCGCCTGGCTGCCTGAATCAAGCTCACCTTGAAGAACATCCAGTCTGACACGCACATCCGCATTCTGATCTGGCAACGGTCCGTGCAGGACGTCACGTTCACTCAACAGGGCCGCCACCTCGCACGCCTGATCGGCGAGCTTCAACGGGACGGCGCGGATCAGCATATGGGCCAGGCGGGGATGCAGCGAAAGCTCGGCCATTTGTCGTCCATGGTCCGTAAGACGCCCGCCAGTTGAGAAGGCGCCGAGCCGGATGAGCAAGTCTTTGGCTTGGGCGATCGCGCCGGACGGCGGCGGGGTAAGCCAGGAGAAGTCGTCCGGACTCTGCGCGCCCCACTGGGCGAGATCCAGCATCAGTGGGGCTAAATCCGCCTCGAGAATTTCAGGCGGACGATGAACTGCGAGCGAGGCCTGCTCTTTTTCGGTCCACAGCCGGTAACAGATGCCTGGTTCAAGACGCCCGGCTCTGCCACGGCGTTGCTCAGCGGAATCTTTCGTGACGCGAACGGTCTCCAATCGAGTCAGACCGGAGCGAGGATCGAACCGGGGAATGCGGAGCCAGCCTCCGTCGATCACCACGCGCACGCCTTCGATGGTCAAGCTGGTTTCGGCGATCGACGTGGCAAGCACGATTTTTCGCGATCCGGGAGCGGCCGGTCGAATCGCCGCCGCTTGCATGTCTTGCGGAAGCTCACCGTGCAGCGGCGCGATCCGTACCGATGGTCCGAGGTCGGACTCGAGCAACGTCCGTTCGACCCGGCGGATATCAGCCATTCCGGGAAGAAAGACCAGCACGCTGCCGTTATCGTTCGCCAATGATCGTCGAATGTGCTGGACCACGGCATGATCGAGTCGTCCGGAAACAGGGTGATCGAGGTATCGGGTTTCCACGGGAAACAGCCGACCTTCGCAGGTAATGAGCGGCGCATGCCCCATCAGTTCGCTGACCGGCCCGCAGTCGAGAGTCGCCGACATCACCAAGAGGCGAAGGTCGGGGCGAAAGAGACGTTGAGCTTCCAGACAGAGGGCAAGTCCCAGGTCGGCTTGCAGACTTCGTTCATGAAATTCGTCGAACAACACCATGCCGTAGGCAGCCAACGACGGATCCTCTTGGAGCAGCCGTGTCAGCACTCCCTCGGTGACGATCTCGAGCCTCGTCCTCGGCCCGATCTTCGTGTCGAATCGCATCCGATAGCCGATGGTTTCTCCGACCGGCTCGCGCAGCTGGTCGGCCATCCGGTGAGCGGCGGCTCGTGCCGCGAGCCGCCGTGGCTCCAGCAACAGGAGTTTCCGGCCGGCTACCCACGGTGACTCGAGAAGCGCCAGTGGAACCTGGGTGGTCTTCCCGGCGCCGGGAGGGGCTGTCAGCAGCGCGTTGGGACCGGCGTTCAACGCTCTGCGGATTGCCGGCAGGACATCTTCTATTGGAAGTAAAGACATGACATGATAGGTTCGTGAACGTGATGGAGGCGACTGTATCAAATAGTGACAGGAAGAAGGAATGCCGAGATCACAGGGCGCTCCGGAGGACCTGATGCCGACCTATCGTTGGAGTACGAATGCGCCCACTCGGCCGGGCTGGTATTGGTTCCGCGGACAAGCGCATGAGGCCGATCCCTTTATCGTGCTGGTCGATGAGGCCGGACAGTTCCAATGGCCGGACGGAGGGTTTCAGGAAGTCCCTCTGGCCAAAGGTGAATGGGCCGGCCCGATCGAGGAACCGGACGAGTAACGCGACCAGGTCTCACACGAGAACATGACAGAACGAACCGTCGAGCCGCATCTCTTCATCATTCTCGGAGCAACCGGTGATCTGACCCGGCGAAAACTGCTGCCCGCGCTCTTTCACTTGCGCACCTACGGCGAACTGGAAAAACAGAACACCCTCATTGTCGGGGCTGCGTTGCCGGAGCTCAGTCCGGAAGCCTTCCGGTTATGGGCGTATGAGGGCTTGAGCAGTTCCGGGTCGCGGAATGCGACCGACCTGCGCCAATGGTGTGACGATCATGTGTATTATCACACCTTGGGCGAAGGCAAATTGGCGGACTACGAAGCCCTAGCCAAGTACATCGCTCAATTCGAAGTGGCGAGGAATCTGCCTCAAAACCGAATCTTTTACCTGGCGCTTCCGCCGACGATTGTGCCTGCGACCCTGGAACTCCTCGATCAAACCGGATTGCTGAAGAGCCATGGATGGGTGCGGGTGGTCTTTGAAAAGCCGTTCGGTCATGATTTCCACTCGGCACGCTCGCTCAATACCCTCTTACATCGGTATCTCGAAGAATCCCAGATCTATCGCATCGATCATTATCTCGGCAAAGAGACCGTGCAAAATTTATTGGCCTTTCGCTTTGCAAACCCCATTTTTGAATCACTATGGAATCGCGATACGGTCGAAAGCGTGGAAATCACGGTCGCCGAAGATCTCGGGGTCGAACACCGCGGGGCCTATTACCAGGGGGCCGGCGCGTTACGCGATATGGTCCAGAACCATTTGACGCAACTCCTGACCGTCGTCGGCATGGAAGTGCCGACTTCCTTCGAAGCGGCCGAGATTCGAGCTGAAAAGCTGAAGGTCTTGCGCTCTATTTCACCCATTCACTCTCAGAACGTCGTCTTCGGCCAATATACGGCATGGGATGTCGCCGGCCAGCGGATTCCCGGCTATCTGGAAGAACGAGGCGTGCCGCCGGACTCGACGACTGAAACCTACGTGGCGTTGAAGTTGGCGATTCACAACTGGCGCTGGAAAGGCGTGCCCTTTTACCTGAGAACCGGAAAACGGCTTCCGCGCAAGATCACCCAGGTGGCGGTCACCTTCCGCTCGGCCCCCATCCAAGTCTTTCGATCATTGGAGCCAGACAGTCTCAATCCCAACAAGTTGCTGATCACGTTGCAGCCAAGCGAAGGATTTTCTCTCTGCTTCTCCGTGAAAACACCCGGGCGGCCTTTTAAATTCACCGATCGCGCATTGAGGTTCGACTATGGCCATGCCTTCGGCGGGGAATTGCCGGAAGCCTATGAAACTCTGTTGCGTGACGTCATGATCGGGGATCAAACATTGTTCGTGACCTCGGACTTTACAGAAACGGCCTGGCGACTCTACGACCCGCTCTTGCTCAGTCCACGACAGGTGCATGTCTACACGGCTGGATCGTGGGGGCCACAAGAAGCCGACGCGCTCGTGGAACGGAACGGGTTGAGCTGGCAGTTGGGCTGGTAGGCCTTTCCAGCGAGTATTCCGCTGCGTCGTCACGCCACGAGGATGAATGCCTGCCGAGCCCGACAGTTCGATCACCACCGATATTCCACAACGCATGGATCGGTTGCCCTGGGCACGCTGGCATTGGCTGGTTGTCGGCGCGTTGGGGATCACCTGGCTGCTCGACGGGCTTGAAGTATCCGTCGTGGCCTCGCTCGGCCCGATGCTCACTCACCCGGACACCTTGCATCTCACCCAATCGGAAGTGGGGCTCACGGCGTCCGCCTACTTGGCCGGTTCCGTCATCGGCGCGCTCCTCTTTTCATATCTCACCGATCGGCAGGGGCGAAAGAAATGGTTCATGATCACCTTGGCGCTCTATCTCGCGGCGACGGTGCTGACGGCGTGTTCATGGGACCTCATGAGTTTCATGTTTTTCCGTTTTCTGACCGGCGCCGGCATCGGAGGTGAGTACGCCGCCATCAATTCAGCCATCGATGAATTGATTCCCGCTCGGAATCGTGGACATACCGATCTGGCGATCAACGGAACCTGGTGGCTCGGGGCGGCAGTGGGGGCGTTACTCACGCTGTTGTTGCTGAATCCGGCGATATTCCCTGAATCAGTCGGCTGGCGCCTCTGTTTCGTCTTCGGCGCCGTGCTGGGAGTCGCCATCATCATGGTTCGCCGCGTCATTCCGGAAAGCCCCCGCTGGCTCATGACGCACGGTCGGGTTTCAGATGCGGAAGCCATCGTGTCGCAGATCGAACGACAGGTGGAGCAGGATCGAGGCCTATCGCTGGCGAACCCCCACGGCACGATCACGGTACATGCCCGCCCCCACGCGACAATCGCGACGGTGGCCCGAGAACTTTTTCATTCGTATCCACGGCGGACGGTGTTGGGCATCGGCCTCATGGTCACGCAATCGTTCATGTATAACGCGGTATCGTTCACGTATCCGCTGCTGCTGACAAAATACTATGCCGTACCCAGCGCCGCCATCGGGCTGTACATCCTTCCGTTTGCGCTCGGCAATTTCTTAGGCCCACTGTTGCTGGGACGATTCTTCGACACGATCGGCCGCAAACCCATGATCAGCCTTACCTACGGTGTGGCGGGCCTTCTCTTGGGGTGTGCGGGTTATCTGTTTTGGATAGGTTCCTTGACTCTCACTCAGCATATGGTGTTGTGGTCGCTGATCTTCTTTTGTGCATCGGCCGGGGCCAGTGCCGCGTATTTGACGGTGAGCGAAATCTTTCCAATGGAGATCCGCGCCATGGCGATCGCCTTTTTCTTCATCGTGGCGCAAGGAGCCGGCGTGGCGGCGCCGTGGCTCTATGGAAAGCTCATCGAAACGTCGATGACCAGCGTCTTCTACGGATATCTGTTGGGCGGAGGCATGATGCTGCTCGGCGCGGCGATTGAACTCTGGTTGGGAATCAATGCCGAAGGCCAGTCGCTCGAACAATTGGCGACACCCTTGTCAGCGCGACAGGCTCCCGACGATCCAGCCCGGTCTGCTTGATCAACTCCCGGCTGCCGGTTCTGAGCACCGGTCCGGTGGTTCGGGTGGCAGCCGCGATAGTAACGTCAGTGCTCTTGGACCGAAGCTTCCCTTTTATTGGGCGAGTATCGGCTGTGGAGCTTACGGGGTGGGGTGGCGCGCGCGCGGATTCGTAGGTTGATCATCTCCACGGCAACCGAAAATGCCATCGCAAAATAGATATACCCCTTTGGGACATGAACCTCGAATCCCTCGACCATCAGAGTCACGCCGACAAGGATCAGGAAGGACAGGGCGAGAATCTTGATCGTCGGATGGGCATCGACGAATTCCCCGATCGGACGGGCGGCGAACAGCATGACGAGCACAGCTCCGATGATCGCCATCGCCATGACGGAGACTTCATCCACGAGACCGACGGCCGTGATGACGGAATCCAAGGAGAAAATCAGATCCAGCACGGTGATCTGAAACAACATCATCCCGAAACCGGTCGGAACCGATGCGGCTGCTTGATCATCCGCGCCCTCTAAACTTTCGTGAATTTCGTGGGTGGCTTTGGCGAGGAGGAACAGTCCACCGATGATGAGAATCAAATCTCGCCCTGAAATCGCTTGATTCAGCATCGTGAACAGGGGAGCCGTCAGCTCCATCACGAGCGAAATAGAGAATAGCAATCCCAGTCGCGCGATCATGGCAAGACCTAGCCCAAGACGGCGCGCGAGGTTTCGCTGATGCTGTGGAAGCCGGCTCACAAGGACGGAAATGAAGATGATATTGTCGACCCCGAGCACGATTTCAAGGGCCGTCAGCGTGCCCAGCGCAATCCACATCTCTGACTGAGTCATCCAATCGAACATGCGAAAATCCACTTCTCCGGCAATCAACCGGATCCCTGTGATCGAATACCGCTCCTCTAGGCTTGTCTACTCGCTGATGGCACATCCTCACGGCTGTCCGCTCAGCCGACAGCGTGCACGCTCTCGGCTCATAATCACCGACTACTCGCTCCGAAATCAACCGCCCTATAGCGGACGGGAGACACAGAACTTTCTACGCCTCGATCACAGAGGCGGCTTCTTAGTTTTAAATCCACGCTGTTTGTGCAAGGTCGAATGAGAACTAAGGAAAGGAGGATTAGATGTGACGATGGGCCAAGCCCTCGATCTCGTTTAGCTCAGTGCGCCGAGACGTGATTGAAGAATGCTGATGGTGGCGATGGCGGCTGTTTCAGATCGGAGGATCTGCTGACCAAGGGTAATAGAGACGACTCCTGCCTGCTCGGTGATCTGCACTTCTTCTTGGCTCCAGCCTCCCTCAGGTCCGATCAAGATCCGCAAGGATCCATTCATATCGTGGGGTAATTCCACACTCTGCAAACTTATCCCTTCTTGTCGCTCGGCCAGCATGAGTGTGAGCGCGTCTGTCGCCCGGCTGCTCAGAAGTGCTGAGAGGGAGTGGGGCATCGCGATGGTTGGGATGCGCCACTGTTCGGATTGCTGAGCGGCTTCTAAGGCGATCCGTTGCCATCGGGCGAGCTGATGATCCACGCGGTCGGCTTTCAGTTGTACGACACTGTGCCGACTTTCGATCGGCACGATCTCGCTCACGCCGAGTTCCGTTGCCTTTTGAATGACCCAGTCCATCTTCTCCCCCTTGAGCAGCGATTGACCGAGGATCAGACGAGGTGTCCGGCGGGGTGGTTCTTGGATCGTTTCGAGAATGCGCGCGGTGACCGCTCGTTTGGACACCTCGGTGATTTCGACGCGGTACCTGGCGTCCTGTCCGTTGCCGAGCCACAGAGTCTCACCGACTGTGATGCGCAAACTGTCTCTGATATGCACCAACACGTCGCCGGTGACCGATATTGTCCGTTGATCGATGCACTCAGGGGAGACAACAAACACGGGCATGAGAGGCTCTACGGAATTGATCCGGATGTGGGGTAGGAAGACTACTCGAAGAAGGTCTTCATCTTATCGAAGAAACCGTCGCCGTTGGTTTCCATGGTCATGCCGCATTCTTTCGCGTACTCCATCAGCAGTTCTTTTTGTTTGGCCGTCAATTTGGTGGGAATTTGAACCTTGATCGTATAGACCTGATCGCCGGTCGATCCCCCCTTCAGGCTGGGAACCCCTAACCCTTTAATCCGAAGAACCTTGTCATGTTGCGTGCCGGGCGGCACCTTGATGACGGTCGCCCCCGTGAGAGTCGGGACTTCCACTTTCCCGCCGAGCACGGCCGTGACGAGATTGACCGGCACATCACAGACGATGTCGAGTCCTTTGCGATGAAAGATTTGATGGGGTCTGACGGTCACGGCTACATAGAGGTCCCCGGGGTGGCCACCATTGGGGCCATGCTCTCCTTCATTGGAGAGACGAAGTCGCATGCCGGTCTCAATACCGGCTGGAATATGGACGGCAATGGTGCGTTCTTTGTAAACACGTTGCCGTCCTTGGCAGGTCGAGCAGGGGTCCGTGACGAAGTGACCGGTGCCTTCACATTGGCCGCATGGACGGCTGACGCTGAAGAACCCTTGCTGGAATCGAATTTGACCGGCGCCTTTGCAGCTGGCGCATGTCTTGATGGAGGCCGCTGATTTGGCCCCCGTTCCTTTGCAATCGACGCAGATTTCCCAACGCGGAATTTTGAGCTTGGCCTCTTTTCCGTACACGGCCTCTTCGAACTCAATCTCGAGGTTGTATTGGAGATCGTTGCCCCGTTCGGCCCGAGTCGGCCCTCCGCCTCGCGCTTGGCCGAAAAAATCCTCGAAGATATCGTTGAAGACGTCTCCGAATCCGCCGCGGTTGAAATCGAACCCGTCAAAGCCCGGCCCACCTTGTTGCGCCCCGGCGTGGCCGAACATGTCGTAGCGTTTCCGCTTTTCTTGATCGCTCAGCGTTTCGTAGGCTTCGTTGATCTCTTTGAATTTTTCTTCGGCTGTTTTTTTCTGTTGATCGCCGGTATGGAGGTCCGGATGGTGCTGGCGCGCGAGCTTGCGATAGGCTTTTTTCAGATCGTCGTCGGATACGTTTCTATCGACGCCGAGAGTTTCGTAGTAGTCGCGTTTTGACACAGGTGCCATTGCGAATTGAGCTATGAAATAGCCGAGTTCCCGACGGTGTCGGGAACTCGGATTGTCTGAGGCGTTATTCTAGGCTATTTTTTGTCTTTGTCCACTTCTTCAAATTCTGCATCCACGACTTTCTCGTCGGTCTTGGTCTCACCGGCGCCGTCGGAGGACGAGGCGCCCGGTTGCGGACCCGGGGATGCGGCGGCTTTCTTGTACATCTCTTCGGCCAACTTGTGCGATGCCGTCATGAGTGTCTGCGTCGCCGATTCAATGGCCTCGGCATCGGTGCCCTCGAGCGCCTTTTTGACGGCTGCGACGGCATCCTGGATTTTCGTCTTTTCCTCGACGGAAACTTTGTCGCCGTACTCCGTGATGTTCTTTTCGGTTTGATAGACGAGATTGTCCGCCTGGTTTTTGGCTTCCGCCAGCTTGCGGCGTTTCTTATCGTCTTCCGTATGCGACTGCGCGTCTCGAACGAATTTCTCGACTTCATCCTTGCTCAGACCACTGGACGCCGTGATCTTGATGGATTGTTCTTTCTGTGTGGCGAGATCTTTTGCCGATACGTGCACGATGCCGTTGGCATCGATATCGAAAGTCACTTCAATCTGCGGCATGCCGCGCGGAGCCGGAGGAATACCGACCAGGTCGAACTGCCCGAGCAGTTTGTTGTCATTGGCCATTTCCCGTTCACCTTGAAACACGCGGATGGTGACGGCCGTTTGGTTGTCGGCAGCCGTCGAGAACACTTGGCTCTTTTTGGTCGGAACGGTCGTGTTGCGTTCGATGAGCTTAGTGAACACGCCGCCCAGCGTCTCAATGCCCAACGATAATGGAGTGACATCGAGGAGCAGCACATCTTTGACTTCGCCCTTGAGGACTCCGCCTTGAATGCCGGCTCCGATAGCGACGACTTCGTCGGGATTCACGCCGCGGTGTGGTTCTTTTCCAAAGAAGTCCTTCACCACCTGAATCACTTTGGGCATGCGGGTCATGCCGCCGACCAACACGATTTCTTGGATATCCTTGGCGGTGACGCCCGCATCGGACAAGGCCTTGCGGCAAGGTTCAATCGTGCGTTGAATGAGATCGTCGACCAACTGTTCCAGTTTGGCCCGTGTGAGTTTCGTGACCATATGCTTGGGGCCGCTGGCATCGGCGGTGATGAACGGCAGATTGATCTCCGTTTCTTGAGACGAAGAGAGCTCGATCTTGGCCCGTTCCGCCGATTCCTTCAGGCGTTGGAGCGCCATCCGGTCTTTCCGCAGATCGATGCCCTGGTCTTTCTTGAACTCGTCGACCAGCCAATCCATCACGCGGAGATCGAAGTCATCACCGCCGAGATACGTATCGCCGTTGGTGGATTTCACCTCGAACACGCCTTCGCCGATTTCAAGAACAGAGACGTCGAAGGTGCCGCCGCCCAAGTCATACACGACGATCCGCTCGTCTTTCTTCTTGTCCAGACCGTAGGCGAGGGAGGCTGCCGTCGGCTCATTGATGATGCGCAGGACGTTCAGCCCGGCAATCTGGCCGGCATCTTTGGTCGCCTGGCGCTGGCTGTCGTCAAAATACGCGGGGACGGTCACCACGGCCTCGGTGACTTTTTCACCCAGATAGTCTTCGGCCGTCTGCCGCATCTTCTGCAGAATCATGGCGGAGACTTCCGGTGGGCTATAGCGTTTGCCGCGCAACTCGACATGCGCATCACCGTTATCGGCCTCAACCACCTTGTACGGAAGCCGCTTCATGGCTTCTTGAACCTCGCGGCTTTTGAACTTGCGGCCCATCAGGCGCTTCACGGAATAAATGGTGTTCTCGGGGTTGGTGATCGCTTGCCGTTTCGCAATCTGTCCGACCAGCCGTTCGGTTTTATCGGTAATGGCGACGACGGAAGGAGTGGTCCGGCTCCCTTCGGCGTTGGCGATCACGACGGGGTCTCCGCCGCTCATAATCGCCACGCAAGAATTGGTGGTCCCGAGATCGATGCCGATGACTTTACCCATTGGTGGACTCCTTCCTTCTCGACAACGACGACTGAATCAGGTCAATGCGTCGTTGAGTCATGTTCGCTTGGATCGGCCGGCCCTGACGACACACTGACCATGGCCGCTCGTAAAATCCGGTCGTGCAACCGATACCCTTTTTGAAACTCCTCCAATACGCTGTTGGCCGGCACGTCGTTCGATGGTCCGTACGAGACGGCTTGATGGGCGCTTGGATCGAACTCCCGGCCGGCTGTTTCGATCGCCTGCACGCCGAACTTGATCAGGGTCCCGGAGAGTTGCTTGAGCGTCAGTTCCACACCCTGCACGAGCGCCGAATCGCCGCCACTTGTTCGAGCCGATTTGATCGCCCGTTCCATGTTATCGACGACGGGCAACAGCTCTTTGAGAATTTGTTCATTCCCGAATCGAATCTGCTCACGCTGGTCGCGTTGTATCAGGCGCTTGTAGTTTTCAAATTCCGCAGCCAGCCGGAGATACCTATCATTGAGCGCATTGCATTCTTCGGTCTTACCGGCCAGTTCATCCTGCACGGAGGAGTCTGCCGCCTCCATGACCGGAGAAGCCGCCTCTAAGTTATCGATTGTACTGGCGTTTGGTTTTTTCTGTTCTTGGTCGTCACTCATCCTGATACCTGTACAAGCCTGGAGATATCCATAGGAGCCAAGAAGTCAACGGGTACGGAAAAAATAAAATGACGTGGGGGCGAAGAGGACTAGACCCACTGCGTCAGACTCGCGCCGCGGGCGCGGCGATAAAGGAGTTCAAGCCCATGAAGAGTCAACAACGGCTCCAGATGTTGAATCGACCGCGCCTCCGGCGCGATGACCGAGGCTAATCCTCCCGTGGCAACCACATACGACGTGCGTCCCAGTTCCCTTTCCATCCGCTGAACGAGAGTGTCGACGAGACCGGCATAGCCGAAGATGAGCCCCGATTGAATACTCCCGGCGGTATCGGTTCCAATGACGGTCTTGGGCCGGGCGAGTTCAACCTTGCTCAACTTCGCAGCCCGCGAAAACAAGGCCTCAGCGGAAATGGTCAGACCCGGCGCAATCACCCCTCCGAGATACTCTCCATCTCGGTTGACGGCACAAAACGTCGTCGCGGTGCCGAAATCGACGATGATGAGATCACGGTGAAACTTCTCATAAGCCGCCGCCGCATTCACAATGCGGTCGCTTCCGATCTCTTTCGGATTCGAGTATTTCAGGGTGAGGCCTGTGTCCATGTCGGAAGAAACGGTGATCGGGGTGGAGCCAAAGGACGTTTCAATCATCGACTCAAACGTCTCCGTGAGGGCGGGGACGACGCTGGAGATGATCGCGCCGGTGATGTGTTCCGGGAGTCGCCCGTCTCGGGCCATGAGGCTGAGGCACAGGACACCATACTCATCCGCCGTGGTCTTAGGGTCGGTCGCCAACCGCCAATGGGTCAGCAGAACCGACCCCTCGAAGATTCCCGCGACCACGTTGGTGTTCCCAATGTCGACCGCTAAAAGCATCGAACCCATTCTACCCGGCCACCTGTATTTTCGCTACTCTCTCAGATGAATGACATCGGCGGCACGGACATCGACAAGGGGCATCGGCTGTGAACGAAGATGAGTCGGCGCGGTTCTCACTTGCAGCGCGCCGTCGGCAGAAAGCGCCTCTGCGATGCCGATGATCGGGGGATCATTCGTGAACAGGACGCGAATATGGCGTCCCAATGTGGCACAGCGAGCCGTATAGGCCTGCCGCAGCCGGACCGGTCCGGAAGATCGAAGCTCGCCAAGACATTGTTCAAGCTCCAGGAGCAGTTGCGCAATGAGCCGATTGCGGTCGATCGGTCGTCGCGAAGCATCCAACAAGGAAGCCGCAATCGGCCGTAATTCTTCCGGAAAAGACAGCGAGGGGACATTCACGTTGAGCCCGATTCCAATCACCACGGCCGGATCATTCGTGGGGGTGAGACTGCTCTCGCAGAGAATCCCGCCGACTTTCCGTTCCTGGAAAAGCAGGTCGTTCGGCCACTTCAGCGAAAGGGACACGGCCGCAGTCTGTTGAACGGCCTCGCTGACGGCAAGCGCGCTGACAAGCGGCACCCAGGATAGCCATTGTGAAAGCGATAGGTTGTCACCCATCCCACGTATGATGACGGAGCAATAAATGTTCAGCCCCGGCGGAGAGAACCACGCACGCCCATGTCGACCGTAACCGCTTGACTGGCTTTCGGCAAGCACGACGGTGCCGTGCCGCGCGCCCGTTCGAACCAGAGACCCCGCTTCGGCGTTCGTCGAGGGGAGATCCTGATGGAGATACAAGACATGCCCAAGTGACTCGGTCGCAAGGGTGCTGCGAATACGATCGAGGCTGAGTGGGGCGGAGGACGACATTGACTACGAGCGCCGGCGTCGTGAAGGCGGAGCCAGCGTCATGACCAGGCTGACTGACGCTGCCGGGGCGGAATGGGTGAGCGCTCCAATGGAGATGCGATCGGCGCCGGCCATGGCCATGGCTCGAACGTTCTTCAGAGTGATGCCGCCCGACACTTCCACCAACGCCTGCTTCTTGATCAATGCCACGGCACGTCGGACCAGGTCCGGAGCCATATTGTCGAGCAGGATAATATCAGGCTTTCCCGCGATCGCCTGCCGGACCTCAGCGAGGGATTCCGCCTCGATGATAATGGGGAGCGGACGTGAGCGACGAGCATGTGCCAATCGGCAGGCCCGTTCGACCGGTCGTCGATTGCGTTGGAGGAGGACCAGATGGTTATCTTTGATCAGAATGCCGTCACTCAGTGATCGGCGGTGGTTGATCCCTCCGCCAAGCGACACGGCCCACTTCTGAAGCGCGCGCCAGCCGGGAATCGTTTTTCTGGTATCCAGGATACAGGCTGGGTAACCTCGCACGGCCCGGCAGAACCGTTGCGTCAAGGTGGCGATTCCGGACAGGTGTTGGAGAAAGTTCAACGCAACCCGCTCAGCCTGCAAGATGGACCGCCCATCACCCTCGATCTGAAGAAGCGGCTCTGCATTCTGAGCTCGGTCGCCGTCTCGTTTGGAAACCGACAACCGCAGAGAAGGATCGACCATGAGAAAGGTTTGAACGGCTGCGGCCATGCCTGCCACAACCAACGGCTGTTGCGCGATAATCTCGGCTCGAGCCGGCACCGGAGACGAAAAGAGTGCCGCTGTCGTGACATCTCCCTGAGCCAGATCCTCCTCGAGCCCTTGGCGCACCGTGCGGCGGATCTCTGCGGCGGGGAGTGTGGCCATCGTTTAGGTCCCAAGCATCGCGCGGAGCTGCCGTTCGCTGTCTGCCAGTAAAGCACGATCGCAAGCGAGGGTTTGTACCCTCTCCTGGTGTTCGGCAATCACATCCGGCGGAGCTTTCGACACAAACTCAGCGTTTTTCAGTTTCCCGTCGACGCGTTGCAATTCCTTGTCGGTCTCCGCGAGCTGTTTTCCTAGGCGCTCAATCGCTTTCTTCAGGTCGACGTCATCGGCGACGGCGATACCCACTGAGAGGCCTTCCGTGACCAATCGCAACAATCTTGCCGCCGGCCAATCTCGGGGCGGACTCACGTCGGCGGTGCCGCGGCCGAGGTGAGCCAGATGTCGGTGTAACTGATGGAGCCGGTTCTGCTTGTTCGGGTCGTCGTGCCCGACATGAAACGGAATCTGCTGTCCCGGCGGATAATTCAAGAGCACTCGGCCGGTTCGGACGAGTCCCACCGTTTGTTCCAGCAACGCGAAGTGCTGCTCCGCGTCGGGCGCGGCCCACGCCTGGTCCAGGACCGGATAGCCCTGCACGACGATGCTGTCTCCCTGATGGGGGATCGTTTGCCAAATTTCTTCCGTGATGAACGGCATGAAGGGATGCAGCAGCCGCATGGTCGTTTCCAATGTCTCCACGAGCGTGTGCCGAGTGCCGGCTCCATCCGGATGGTCGGGTGCTTGCAGAATCGGTTTGATCAATTCCAGATACCAGTCACAGTACTCATGCCACATGAACTGGTAGAGGGCTGTCGCTGCACGATCGAAACGGTATGACTCCAACTCCGCCGTGACGATGTGGATCGTGTGGGCAAGACGGCTCAGGATCCACCGGTCGGGGAACGTCCGTTGCGCCACGGGGAGAGCGGTACTCGGTCCGTCGAGATACATCAACGCGAATCGCGCCGCATTCCAAATCTTATTGGCGAAATTGCGGTAACCCTCGATCCGTTCTTCCGCCAGCTTGATATCGCGCCCCGGCGAGGCCATCGAGGCGAGGGTGAACCGAAGGGCATCGGTGCCGAATTGATCCATGACATGCAGCGGGTCGATCACGTTGCCCTTGGACTTGCTCATCTTCTGGCCTTCCGCGTCGCGGACCAAGGCATGGATATAGACGTCTTTGAAGGGCACATCTCCCATGAACTTGAGCCCCATCATGATCATGCGGGCCACCCAGAAGAACAGAATGTCGAGGCCCGTGACCAACGTGGAAGTCGGATAATAGGTCTTGAGTTCAGGCGTCTGATCCGGCCAGCCCAGGGTCGTGAACGGCCAGAGGGCGGAGGAGAACCAGGTATCGAGCACGTCCGGATCGCGGAGCAATTGCCGGCTGTTGCAGGCCGGACACTGAAGGGGGACCGATTTGGAGATGATCGGTACGGCGTCTTGTAGGATTGTGACCCGACCGTCCGCGGTGACGATCTGACCGCTGTTGCATGTCAGACAGTACCAGGCGGGGATTTGGTGCCCCCACCAAATCTGCCGTGAGATGCACCAATCTTTGATATCCCGCATCCAGCCGAGATAATTGTTCACCCAGCCTTCGGGGATAATCCGGATCCGTCCCGCTTCAACTGCCTCGATAGCGGGATCGGCAAGAGGTTGAATCTTGATGAACCACTGGGGGGACAGATATGGCTCGACGACCGTCTTGCAGCGATAGCACTTTCCAACCGCCATCTTGTGGTCTTCGGTTTTTTCCAGGATCCCTTGCTCACGAAGCAGCGCGTCAACCTTGTGACGGGCTTTGGAGACGGGAAGGCCACGGAGCATCTCGACGACGGATGATTCGACTCCGGCTTGTTGCATCCCGGCGGCATCAAGCAATGCGGCATGATCAAGCACCGCAAGACGAGGGAGTCCGTGCCGCTCTCCCGCTTCGTAGTCGTTGAAGTCGTGAGCCGGCGTGATCTTGACGGCACCGGTGCCGAATTCCAGATCGACAAGGATCCGGTCTCCTACAATAGGAATCTCTCGCGTCGTCAGCGGCAGACGCACCTTCTTGCCGATCAGATGGCGATAGCGAGGGTCGTCCGGATGCACGGCAACGGCCGTGTCTCCCAACATCGTTTCAGGCCGTGTCGTGACTACGATCAAACCGATGTTCGGATCATCAACGAGCGGATAGCGGAGGTGATAGAGTTTACCTTTTATCTCCTCATGTTCCACTTCGATGTCGGAAAGGGCGGTCAGGCAGCGCGGGCACCAATTGATGAGCCGCTTGCCGCGATAGATCAACCCGTCTTCATACAGGCGCACAAAGACCTCGATGACGGCCTTGGACAAGCCGTCGTCCATCGTAAATCGCAAGCGGTCCCAGTCGCAGGATTCTCCGAGCTGCTTTTGTTGATTGACGATCGTGTTGCCCGACGTCGCTTTCCATTGCCAAACCCGCTCAACGAATCGCTCCCGTCCCAGCGACTCGCGCGACAGGCCTTCGGTCATCAGCTGCCTTTCCACCACATTCTGCGTGGCAATGCCGGCGTGGTCGGTTCCAGGGAGCCAGAGGGTGTTACACCCCTGCATACGCCGCCACCGGATCAGAATGTCTTGCAGCGAATGATTGAGCGCATGTCCGACATGGAGCGAGCCGGTCACATTGGGAGGAGGAATGACGATGCTGTAGGGTCGGCCGGGGTGGTTCGTTGCGTCGGCACGGAAATATCCCCGGGCGATCCACTCGCGGGACCAGCGGTCTTCAACGGCTTTCGGGTCATATGTTTTATCGAGTTGACGTGTGGTCATTGCTGCAAGGTCCTTTCGGAACAGAGACGCGCATCTTAGCATGTCTATAACGATGCGGAAAATGGATGTGCTCTCAGCTTGTGACCTGGCGAGGCATGTGCTATACAATCGGCCACAAAAGAGCGCATCACACACTTTCCAGTAGGAGGATCATGGCACGAGGTCGCGAGAAGGATCGGAAGACACGAAAGAAACACCAGAAGAATGTCAAGCGGGTGAAGGCCCTGGCCAAGGCTCGGCGAGGGAAACGGGGCAAGAAAAGTTAGATCGTAGAGGAGTGCGACGCTTCTTCGGTCTCGATCAGGCGTTTGAGTTCGGCTTTGATGTGCTGCTCGGCAATATCAGGCACGATTCTCTGAACGGCCTGTTCCACGGTTTGTCCAACTGCGGTTCTCACCATGTCGTCTGCCAGGAGCGGGGCCTGCTTCTGCACAGCACGTTGAATCTCATCTTTGACCAGCTGATCGACCGTTCCCACCTGTTCCCGCACGACAACGGGTAAGTATTGCCGGACTCCGGATTCGACCTGAGCCGTGACCAGCCGATCGACGCTCTCGCCGAGAGAAGCGCTGGCCACATCGGACAGGGCTCGCCGGATGATGGGCTCGCCGGCCTCGAGCTCCTTTTTGATGAGAGCGGGCAATGCCTGTGACACCAGAGGGTGAATGATCGTGGTGAGATATTCCTGAGAAAGAATGCTGCCCAGCTGCGCATGCAACTCCTTCTGAACGATCGGTCGGACATGGGTTCCCAGTTTCTCCTCGATCACGCGAGGGAGTAGCTCGGCAAGGCTCAGCTCGCTTCGTTTGATCATCGATTGGAAGAGTTGGTCGAAGAGGCTCTTCATGGCATCTTCCGGAGCCGTAGAGGCGGCAGATGATGCCGGTGATGCACTCGATGGGCTGCCGGACTGGATCATAGGCTCCTCCTGGCCGTCGCCATCCGAGAGATGATCGATCGCCTCATCATCGAAATCGGTGGAAGCCGAAGTCGGCGGCCAAACGCGCCGCTTCAAGCCCTTGCCGTTCGAGGTGCCGGCGGGCTCCTGTTGAAGAGACTTCAGGACGCCAAGCAAATCGTCGGATTGAAACGGTTTCTTCAGAAAGGCTTTGACGCCCAACGCGCGAAGGTGATTTTCGTCCGGGTGGTCGGCCGGATTCACCAACGAAATGAGATAGGTTTCCGTCAGATTGTCCAGCTTGTTGATCTCCTTGCAAAACCCTGAAAACGTCATGTTGTCGAGATGATAGTCCGCGATGATCAGTGACGGCGAGCTTCGCCGAGCAGCCTCGAGGGCGGCTGGTCCATCCTGAAACCCAAGGACCTCAAACCCTTCAGGGGTTGAGATCTGTTCCACCATCCGTCTCACCGCCGGGCTGCTGTCCACGACAAAGATCGGCGAAGCCATGAAAAATTCTCCCCACTTTTTAGTTTCTTCGAAGCTAACAAGGGGGGTATGCTTTGTCAAGAAAACCGCCGATAGGTGATCGGATTTGCGATGCATTTCGGTACGCGACCGAATTACGAAATGAGATCACGGTGAACCCATCATGAGTTCGTCGATACGAGTTGTGTTTTTCGACGCAGCCGATACCCTCTTTCACGTGCACGGATCGGTCGCTGAAATCTACCTTCGACATGCCGTTGAATTCGGCTTTCCACAGAAACCTGACTCGTCGCTCGCGATCAAGCATGCGTTCGGTCGAGCCTTCCGTGAAGCGCCACCGCCGGTTTTTTCCGTAACCGAGCCGACTCGACTCAAACAGAATGAACGGCTGTGGTGGTTCGATATCGTGCATCACGTCTTTTATCGCGTGGGCATGTTCGAGCGATTCGACGAGTTCTTCGACCACGTATTTGGCGTGTTTGAGGACCATCGATCCTGGCGCTTGTTTCCTGAAACCGCTTCGACCCTGACTCGGCTCAAAGAACTGGATCTGGAGCTCGGTATCATCTCGAATTTCGATTCTCGTCTATTTGCCGTGCTGCGCGGGCTCGGGATCGCCGAGGCATTCGATACCGTCACCATCTCGAGTTTGGCCCAAGCCGCGAAACCGGCTCCCCGGATTTTTCATCTCGCGTTGGAGAAGCATGCCGTCGATCCGGAGGAGGCCCTGCATATCGGCGATAGTCTGCGAGACGACGTGGAAGGTTCGAGAAAAGCCGGCCTTCACACCGTTCTCTTGGACCGTGACGGAAAGCAGGAGGGCCTAAGCGTTCGGACCATCCAGAGCTTGGAGGAGTTAATCCCGCTTCTGGAGCAATTCGAAAAGTAAGGGTACGAGATCTTTTGCCCGGCCTTGCAATGAGATGTCGACCAGCGTCGACTGCGGGGTGGGGTCGAGGTTGATTTCGGCGACGAATGCGCCGGCCTCTTTGGCGACGGATGCAAACCCTGCGGCCGGATAGACGACACCGGATGTGCCGATGACAAGCAAGACGTCGCAGTGTTTGAGCGCTCTGGAGCAGTGGGCGAGATCATCAGGAGATAAGGATTCTCCGAACCAGACGATATGGGGTCGCAGGAGACAGTGACAGACCGTGCACATCGGCAGGATCTGGATGGGAACCTCACGATTCTCTTCGACCCGGCCGCATCCGGTGCACCGCACCATCCAGATGTTGCCGTGAATCTCCGAGAGCTTCCGTGAGCCGGCGTCTCGATGCAGCCCGTCCACATTCTGAGTCATCAGCCAAAAGTCCGGACAGCGGCGCTCCAGTTCGGCGATGGCTTTGTGCGCATCGTTCGGCTGTTTTGTGGCGATCAGCTCGCGCCGCCAGTTGTACCACTCCCACACGAGACCCGGATCCCGCTCGAAGGCGTCGGGCGTCGCAAGCTCCTCCGCGCGAAAGTTCTTCCACAAGCCGTCCGCGCCGCGAAACGTCGGCACTCCGCTGTCGGCCGAGATGCCGGCGCCGGTGAGGACGGTGATTGCCTCAGCGGCAACCATCTTTTCTTTCACGAGTCCGAGATCGGATCCACGAGCCATAGGTATCGATGCGCAAGTACGCTACTGTGTCTCTGTGGAGGTGCATGCTATAGTACGGCCGCTTGGCAAGCAACTGAACGGGGATGAGCGATGAAACACATTTTATTCGTGGGCGCTGGGTCGGTCGGCGGGTTTTTCGGGGCACACCTGGCGAAGAATAATCCCGATGTCTCTTTTCTTCTCAGGCCGAAGACGTGTGAGGCAGTCAGACAGAATGGCCTGACAATTCGTAGTGCCGGTGGTTCGTTCACCGTCCGACCGCCGGTTGCATCCGAAGCTCACGGACTCCCGAAACCGGACCTCATTGTTCTGGCTGTAAAAGCCTACGACCTTGATGAAGTCATGAACCAGATCGAACCCATCCTCACCAAGAAGACCGTGATTCTGACGTTGCAGAACGGGATCGATACCGAAGACCGGCTCATCGCTCGACTCAGTCGTGATTGCGTCGTGGGCGGCGTCGCCTATATCTATTCCAAAATCGCCGAGCCCGGGGTGATCGACCATTACAAGAAGGGCGCTGTCGCCATCGGTGAATTGATGGGCCATGAGAGCGAACGGCTTCTCGCCATCCGTGACCTGTTTGTCACAGCGGACATTCCTTGCCATCTCTCCAAAGATCTTCGCCGCAGCAAATGGGAAAAGATGTGTTGGAACTGCGTCTTCAATCCGATCACGGTGCTCATCGATGATCGTGTGGCCAAAGCGCTCGATCATCCGGAGATGACGGGTGTGATCCGACAGATTGTCGGAGAATGCGCGGCCATCTCGGCTGCGATGAAGGTGCCCTTGCCGTTGGATATGCCGGAGCGAGTCGTGAAAGCGACGCAGGAGATTCGGGACATTCACACTTCGATGTATGACGATTGGAAGGCCGGGCGGCGGACGGAAATCGACTACCTGAACGGCTTCATCGTCAGGAAAGGGCGCGAGTTCGGCATTCCGACACCGGTGAATGAAGCCTTGACGGCGATGATCAAGACGATCACGGAGAAGGAACAGACCGGCCACGGCCGAATCCGGATCGAAGGCGCCGTCGTTCAGCCGGTGTCATTCGACCGCAGGGCCATCGCGTCGTTGCCGGAAGAGCATCAACTCGATATCGCCACGGTCATGCCCGGCATGAAGGGACGGGGGATTCGGTTGAAGGGGCTGCTCGATGTTCCGGCTTTGGCGATCGAGGCAGACCATGTCGCCTTTCACGCCTCGGATGGAACCTATTCCGCCTGTCTCACGCTTCAGCAGGCGAGAGAGCATGGGGTGCTTGTCTACGAACTGGACGGAGCGTCCTTGCCGGACACGAAGGGCGGCCCGTTCCGCCTGGTCACGCCGGGACTGGGTGATCTCTGCGCCAATGTCAAAGGTGTCGCGCGGATTGAAATCACGAAAGGGCCGGGCCGTGACACAAGGCAAACCACTTGCCCACCTAACGTTGTGAGCTGAATGAGGACGGTGGGTCGCGCCATTGCGCTTAGAGATGTCGGTAATGGCATTTTGCGCTGAAGCGCGGATCTTTACCTTCTAGTGGGAGGATGAATTGGCCGACACCACGTTTCACTATTCAATACTGGTAAAAAGAGCGATCATGGGGGTCATTCTTGGCGCGATCGCGGGAGCGATTCAAGTCTGGTTCTTTCAGCACGACCTCATGCATCTCTGGGCATCGGCTGCAGCCGGAGTCGTGTACATGACGTCATGGGTGCTTTTGACCGATTGGCTGAAACTTGCAGGGGGCAAGGTTCTTCTGGGAGGAGTGTCGGGTCTGATAGCAGCCATTGTCTGGTGGTCTATCGCCGTCCATGCGGAGGAGGCCTTCATCCAGGCGGCGGTGGCCGGTCTCTGTTTTGGCGCAGCCTATGCTTGGTCGGATCAGCGAATGACTTGATGACACATGTTCCACAGCATTCGCACCCTCACATACTCCGGCGCGCTATTGATCACGTCCGTCTGAATCGACCTCTGCTAGGAAATTCCCGGATCGTGTGGGTTCGGGGCATTGCATACAATGGCCGCTATGTCTGCCGGCAACCTACTGGCTGATATCAAATCAGGTCTTGTTGTCTTCCTTGTCGCGCTGCCTCTGTGCCTGGGGATTGCGCTTGCTTCCGATGCACCGTTAGTGTCCGGGCTGTTGGCCGGAATTATCGGCGGCATCGTGGTGGGACTGCTCAGCGGATCTCAGCTAAGCGTCAGCGGCCCGGCGGCCGGGTTGACCACGATCGTTGCCGCTCAAATACTGTCTCTCGGCTCGTTCTCGGTCTTCTTGCTCGCGGTGATCCTCGCCGGATTGATTCAGATCAGCCTTGGGCTGGCCAAGGCGGGCTTTATCGCGGCCTTTTTCCCCTCCAGTGTGATCAAGGGATTGCTGGCCGCCATTGGAGTCATTTTGATCCTGAAGCAAATCCCTCACGTCGTGGGACATGATCCCGACCCCGAAGGAGAAATGGCCTTTTCCCAACCGGACCTCGAAACGACGTTTTCTGAACTCATCAAAATATTCGATGCCTTTCAGCCTGGCGCGTCGGTCATCGGTTTAGCCTCCATTGCCCTGCTTGTTCTCTGGAGCAGATGGAAGCCCCTCAAAGAATCGATATTCCCCGCTCCGCTGGCCGTGGTGCTGTTCGGAGTCGGTATGAGCTTCTGGTTCGAGCAACTCGGCGATCCCTGGCTCATTCGATCAAGTCACCTTGTCCAGGTGCCGGTGGCGGACAACATGGGTGAATTATTGGGATTGCTTCCTCTGCCGGACTATACGCAATGGACCAACCCGGCTGTTTATACAGCCGGGTTGACGATTGCCATCGTGGCCTCCTTGGAAACCTTGCTGAACCTCCAAGCCGTCGACCGGCTCGACCCGCAACAGCGGACTTCACCGCCGAGTCGAGAGTTGGTGGCGCAGGGAGTGGGAAACGTGGCCAGTGGATTGGTCGGCGGGCTGCCGGTCACGTCGGTGATCATCCGCAGCTCCGTCAACGTCAATGCTGGCGGGAAAACGAAGCTCGCCACGATCGTGCATGGCACGTTGCTGTTGATCAGTGTTCCGCTCATACCGACCTGGCTCAACGTCATACCTTTGTCGTCACTCGCGGCGATCTTATTGATGACCGGCATCAAACTGGCCAGCCCGGCGGTCGTCAAGCAGATGTGGAACGAGGGTCGCTACCAATTCATCCCCTTCGCGGCGACCGTGACGGCCATTGTCTTCACGGATCTCTTGATCGGGATCGCGATCGGCATGGTTGTGGCCATCGGCTTCATCCTCAACAGCAACATGCGCCGTCCGGTGCATCGCTTCGTGGAAAGGCATCTCGGCGGAGACGTGGTCCATATCGAGCTGGCCAATCAAGTGAGTTTCTTGAATCGCGCCGCCCTTTCTACAGTGCTGAATGAGGTGCCTCGCAACGGCCATGTCCTGCTTGACGCGCGGAACACGGATTATATCGATCCGGACGTTCTGGACTTGATTCGAGACTTCAAGGAACAAACCGGGCCGGCCCATGGCGTCGAGGTCAGCCTGGTGGGATTTCGGGACGAGTACGACTTTGAGGATGAGATCCAGTATGTCGATTATTCGACCAGGGAATTACAAGACGCCATCACGCCGCATCAAGTTCTGCAAATTCTCAAAGACGGCAACGAACGGGTACGCAGAGGGCGGCGTCTCACCAGAGACTTCAATCGCCAAGTTCGTGCCACGGCGGACAGGCAACATCCGTTGGCCGTGGCGCTCAGCTGCATCGATTCTCGGACACCGGTCGAGTCGATCTTCGATCTCGGCATGGGCGACATTTTCAGCATCCGGATCGCTGGAAACATCACGAGTCGAAAAGTGCTGGCTAGCGCCGAATACGGCTGTGCCGTGGCTGGGGCCAAACTCATTGTCGTCATCGGACATACCAGATGCGGCGCAGTGTCCGCTGCGGTCAAATTCTTCTCCTCGCGCCAGACCGCTGCCGAAGCAACAGGGTGTCAACACCTCGATTCCATCGTCAGCGCAATTCAGCGCTCTACAGAAGGTCTCGCTGAACAGATGGGTGAACCATCCTCGCCTGCGATGTTGGAAATCGTGAATGCCGTGGCCAAAGACAATGTTCTGCGGGTGGTCAAAGAGATGCGCAACCACAGTCGGACGCTTGACTGCTTGGTTCGAGAACGACGCATCGCGATTGTCGGTGCGATGTACGACGTGACGACGGGAGACATCGAATTTTTGGCAGAAGAGGGATTGGACGAGATAGCGTTGCCGAAGACTGCGCGATCGCATCCCGCCTCTCACCGGATGACCTGAATCTGCCGCCACCGTTCGGACTGATATCGCCAGATCAACAACCCCATTCGCACCGTCCAGTCCGCGATCATCGCCGCCCAGATGAATGAGACGGACTGGCGGAGCCAGAGCGCCGCGATCAGCGCCAAGGGCACACGGACACCCCACATACCGATCATCGTGGCGCCCATGATAAAGCGTGTGTCGCCGGCGCCCCGCAGCGACCCGGCCAAAACCATGGTGAGGGCGAGCGGCACTTGCAACAAGGCGACAATCTTCAAAAATGTCGTTCCAAGCTCGATCACCGCTTCATCGGTTGTAAATGCACGAAGCAACGTGTAGGGGAAGAAGAAAAACAGCACACCCATGCCGGCCATGATCACAATGGCCAGCCGATTGGCTTCCCAGTTTTCGAGTTTCGCTCTGGTGTACTTGCCGGCTCCGATACTTTGGCCCACCATGGTGGCGGCGGCAATGGCAAGTCCATAGCCAGGCAGGAAAGAAAAGGATTCGATCGACAACCCGACTTGATGCGCGGCATAGGCGACAGTGCCGTAGAGGAGGACAAGTTTGGTATAGATGAAAATGCCGGCTTGTTGAACGATCCGTTCACCGGAGACCGACGCGCCAATGTCCCAGATCGATCGTATGAGGTCGAGGCGCAGCGTGGACGACTCCTTCAAGATGGGGCGACAACGCAGCAAGAGATAGAGCATCCCTGAGGCTTCGGCGAGGCCGACGGCAATCGCCGCCCCTTTGAGCCCCAACGCGGGAGCTCCCCACCGTCCATAGATGAGGGGATACGCCAGGACGACATGGAGGAGGTTGACACCGATCAGACCGTACAGGGGAGTCTTTGTGTCCCCTGTCCCTTGGAGAATGGACGACAGGACTTGGATCAAGACGGTACAGGGAATCAGGAGGAAAATAAGCGTCGAATAGGGGAGGGCGAGCTCAATGACTGCGGATTCCGCACCGAGCTGCTGCATGACGAGCAGATTGCCGGCTATCCCAAGGCCGGCCAACAGGAACGAGACGCCGATCGACAGTCCTAAGAAGTGCCGAGCCGCTTCTCCCGCGTCTTGTCGGCGCCGCGCTCCCCACAACTGGGCGACGATCACATTCGTCCCGACCGAAATGCCGGAGACCAGAGTCGTGGCCACGAAGGCCAGCAGTTGCCCCAGACCGACCGCGGCGATTGATGTGGCACCCAACCCGCCGACCAAAAAGACAGCGACAATGCCTTCGGCCCGTTGGAGCAGCGTGGTGAGCGTGACGGGGAGCGCCAAAGTCATCACGGACCGTCTGATCTGAGTGACACCGTTACCCATGGGGCGCTATCCTAACAGAGTTCCTTCCGAGGCTCTGTGAGAAATCCTTGATGTTCGATGGACCGGAGAACAATGGCCGACACTCATCAGATATTCCCCACGACATTCGCGCCGCCCCGTTTATCTAAATCGAAATACCTCTCAGGGTTGCAATGCCACAAGCGGCTCTATCTGGAGATTCATCAGCCTGCGTTGGCAACTCCGCCGGATGCGTCGACGCAGGCGATCTTGGATATGGGAACCGAGATCGGGATCCTGGCCCGGCAGCGCTTTCGAGGAGGGGTATTGGTGAAGTCCGGATTTCGTCAGCGAGAGGCGGCGATCGCAGAGACTGCTGCCTTGCTTCAAGATCCCATGATCCCCGCCATCTTCGAAGGGGCGTTCGAACATGACGGAGTGCTGGTGCGCGTCGATATTTTGGAACGCGTGCAGACTGGTGAAGGGGAATCATCGTCCTGGCGTTTGATCGAGGTGAAGTCATCAACGAGGGTGAAGGATGTCCACCTTGATGACCTCGCCATACAAAGCCATGTGGTACAAGGGGCCGGGTTACGGCTTGATGCGACCTGCCTCATGCATATCGACACAGGATATCTCTACAAAGACGGGAACGTCGATCTGCAGGCGCTCTTCTCGATCGAAGACGTATCGGAAGCAGTGGCGGATCGTCGAGGGCGGGTGCCGGAACGAGTGGCTGCCATGAAAGCTCTCTTGTCGGGATCGCAGGTCCCGATGATCGAGCCGGCTCAGCATTGTCACACACCTTACGACTGTCCCTTCTGGACCCATTGCACGAAGGAGAAGCCCCAGCGCTGGATCTATCATCTGCCGGGCAAGAAAGAGATTGTCGGTCAACTTGTCCGGCAGGGCATCATGACGATCGACGACATTCCAGACGACGCAAGGCTGTCGGATGCGCAACGAAAGGTCAAAAACAATGTCGAGTGGGTTTCATCGGAATTGGGTCGGATTCTTCGTTCGTTGAACTATCCCATACATCATCTCGATGCCGAAACCGTCATGTTGGCATTGCCTCGGTTTCCCTCTACCAGACCCTATCAGTCTCTTCCGGTGCAATGGTCCAACCATATCGAACTCGAATCCGGCGAGGTGACGCACCAAGAGTTTCTTCACGATGAGGCGTCGGACCCTCGCAGACGGTGGGTCGAGGCTCTCATCGAATCGCTCGGTGAGACCGGAAGCATTGTAGTCTATTCAGCATACGAGGAATCGCTCATACGCCAGTTGGCGGAGACGTTTCCGGAATTCAAGTCCGCGTGCAAAGCGATCGTGAAACGGTTATGGGACCTGCTCCCGATCATCAAGAATCACTATTATCATCCCGCCTTCAACGGATCGTACTCGATTAAGTCCGTGTTGCCTGCGGTGGTGCCTGCGCTTGGGTATGACGATCTTGCGATACAAGCCGGCGGTCAGGCGGCGGCTGAATACTATCGAATGGTCTTTCTCGAACGCGATTGGATAGAACGAAATTCCATACGGGAGGCGCTGTTACGCTATTGCGCGCGAGATACGTTGGCAATGGTGGAGTTACGGAGAGTGCTGAAGAAAAAGAGCGAGATATCTCAAAACAAAGACTCTTTGCCTTGAGATATCTTGTGGCGGAGAGGGTGGGTATTCGAAGTCGCGTTCGCCGAGGCGCCTCACGCTCCTACTGAGGGGGCCAGCCCCCTCGTATGCTCCCCACGCGGGGGAACCTTTCCCCCGCGGACCCTCTTGTTCGAATCCCACCCTCTCTCTGTGTTCTTAGGGCGATGGGTTTTGGATCGGTTAGGTAAATTGAGCAGACACGGCTGTTGGTTTGGCGGAGAGGGTGGGATTCGAACCCACGGTCGAGTTACCCCGACAGCAGTTTTCGAGACTGCCCGATTCGGCCGCTCTCGCACCTCTCCGTTATGGTAGATCGTCGGCTGGTTCGAAGATCGAGCAGGTGAGGGGAACATGCTCGACGGGAGTGCCGAGCTTACCGTGGTCGATGCAGTTTTGCAATGGCTTCGATGCTGGCGATGGGTACCGATGCTCTGAGTGACGATACGCCGGGAATCGGATCTTCAATCAGCCGGGAAAGTAAATTCTGACACTTCAGCCTTCTCCAACCCCTGCTTGACGAGTTGCGTGATGTCCAAGCTCCGTTCGATCTTTCGAAGGTCATCGATCCGGGTTTTCGTGCTGGGGTGTGGCGGGGTGAACAGTTTGCAGCAATCTTGGTCGGGCTCAATGGATGTGTCGTAGGTTCGGATCCGCTTGGCCTCGTCGATGATCTCCCGCTTATCCATTCCGATGAGCGGTCGGAGAATCGGAAGCTCGGCCGCTTCCTCCACGACAGTCAGATTCTCAGGAGTCTGCGACGCGACCTGCCCGAGGCTATCTCCCGTGACCAACCCCCAACATCGTTCCTTCCGCGCCAGTTCTTGAGCGATGCGGAGCATCATCCGCCGGTAGAGGACGACGCGAAATGGTGGCGGCGTATTCAGCACGATCTCACGCTGGATTTCCCCGAAAGGAATGACGTAGAGACGCGACGCATATTGATAGGCCGTGAGGGTTTGGACCAGTTCCCGCACCTTGTCCTCAGAGGCACGACTGACCAACGGGCGGCCGGAAAAGTGAACAAAGGAGGCATGGCAGCCTCGTTTGATCATGCGGTAGGCGGCAACCGGCGAATCGATGCCTCCCGAGATAAGGCAGGCGACCATTCCGCTGACTCCCACCGGCATCCCACCCGGACCCTCGACTTTTTCCGCCGCGCAATAGACTTCCCTCGAAAGCAGCTCGATATAAATAGTAATGTCAGGCTTCTTCAGATTAACGGTCTTACCGGTCCGTTCGCAGACGGTTGCGCCGACGGCCTTTTCAATGTCCATCGACGTCAGCGCCAATCGCTTATCGGCTCGTTTGGCCGTGACCCGAAACGTCGCGCAGGATGTGGCATTGATTTCTTCGACGGCGGCCTCGGCGAGCGCCGCCAGGTCAGGGTTCGAGATCCGCAGCGGAATCACGCGCCCCAGCGAGAAGTTTGCGATGCCGCACACACGAACGAGCCGATCTCGAACAATATCCGCGCGCGCTTCCGGAGGGAGGTCGATACGGATCCGGCTGTGAAGGTTCTGGACCTGTCGAACACCCACATCCTTGAGGGCTGTCCGGATGTTCCGAATGAGGCATTGCTCGAAGTAGTCGCGGTTGCGGCCTTTGAGGGCAAGCTCGTGGTAATGGGCGATGGCACATCTCATATCTGGCGTCGCTCGTTATCCGTGAAGCCCGCTTCGCGAGGAACGATTCACGCGCCGAGCGCTTCAAGGAACCGCTCGGCATCGATCGCAGCCATGCAGCCGGATCCGGCTGCGGTCACGGCCTGGCGATAGCTTGAATCCTGCACATCACCGGCGGCAAAGACGCCCGGGATACTGGTGGCTGTTCCCGCGTGAGTCCTGATGTAGCCCTTCTCGTCCATATCGATCTGGCCGGCAAACAATGCGGTATTCGGTCTGTGACCGATCGCGACAAAGATACCGGCGCAGGCCAACTCTGATCTTTTTCCAGTGACTATATTTCTGAGACGAACTCCGGTCACAACATCCTGTCCGAGCACATCTTCTACGACGCTGTTCCAGATAAAGGCGATTTTTTCGTTCTTCATCGCTCGATCTTGCATGATCTTCGATGCGCGAAGCTTATCGCGTCGATGGACGATCGAGACTTTCGTCGCAAATTTGGTAAGAAAGATCGCTTCTTCCATCGCGCTGTCGCCGCCACCGATCACGATGAGTTCTTTCCCTCTGAAGAAAAACCCGTCGCAGGTGGCGCAGGTGGAAACGCCATGGCCGGTCAACCGCTTTTCATTCGGCAATCCGATCTGAATGGCCGATGCCCCGGTGGCGATGATGACGGTTTTCGCCTGGACGGTACGCTCGCCATCAATCGTCAGCGTCAACGGGTGGTTCGTGAAGCGTACGGCGGAGACGTCACCGGTGAGAAACTCCGTCCCGAATCGCTCCGCCTGCGCCCACATTTCCTTCATGAGATCCGGACCCATGATTCCTTTTGCAAAACCGGGGAAGTTTTCGACCTCCGTCGTGGTCGTCAGCTGTCCGCCGGATTGCCATCCCTCGATGAGAAGCGGCGCCAGGTTGGCCCGCGCCGCATAGATGGCGGCGGTGAGCCCAGCCGGACCGGAACCGATGATGACGACTCGCCGCATGGTTTGTGACTCTATCACAGCGCAAGAATCAGAAGGTAGGAGGTTGTTACGCCGTATCCGGTCGGTCTTCTCATGGAAGAAAATGGCCCGCTACGACGACCGAAGGTCTTCACAAATCTTGGCTACGTCTTTTTTGAGGCGTCGTGTGTCTTTCGTCCCATCGAGAACAAAGTCAGCGAGCCGGCACTTTTTATTCATCGGCAGCTGGCTCCTGATCCGTCGCAAGGCTTCGGATCGTGAGAGGCCGTTTCGCTTACTGAGACGGGTGATTTGGGTTTCGCGATCGGCCGTGACGACGACGATCGTGTCGACACGTTTATCGATACCCGCCTCAAATAAGAGGGGAACGTCATAGATCACGACGGCGCTCGGATCGAATCTCGCCGCCTGTCTCGTCAGCCGTCGCTGTTCACGAGCCACACGAGGATGAATGATCCGCTCAAGCTGACGCCGTTTTCGGGGAAGATGGAATACGAGCGAGCCGAGCGCTGGGCGGTTGATCGTCCGATCAGGATTGAGGACTCTCGTGCCGAATGCGCGGACAATATCTCGCCACGCCGGTTTGTCCGGCTGGACAACCTCTCGCGCCAACTGATCGGCATCGATCACGACGGCGCCGCATCGCCTGAACATTTTCGCAACCGTGCTTTTCCCGGTCGCCACGCCACCAGTCAGACCGACAAGTATCATGGCGGCGGAGCTTATCATGCGTTATGCCGTACCACAAAGGGTGATTGACAGGGTTGGCTCTCCGCTTGTATGAAATTCTCCATGCGGCCCGTTTTTCTCACGGCGGTGCTTCTCTGGTTGACCGGCGCAGGGTTTGCGATAGCCCAGGCGGAGAACCCTGCACCAGCACCTCGAACCATCACTGTCGCGCTCGACGGCTCGGGGGATTTCGCTTCGATTCAAGAAGCGGTCGACAGCGCCGGGAAAGGCGATACGGTGTTGATCAAGGCCGGAACTTATGCGCAGGACTTGACCATTCATAGCAAAGAAAAGATCAAGATCGTCGGTGCGGGAGTCGACACAACGGTTCTGCAGGGACGAGGGACGATGGTCGGTGTGCTCCATGTGGGGAAGTGGCCGTATGGGGCAACGGACATCGACATCAGCGGGCTCACGATCAACGAGCACGGTGGACACGCCCTTGGGATCTTCAATGGAACCGGCATTACACTCCATCATCTTCATGTGAAAGGGATGGTGTTCGGCCAACAGGTGCAGGGTGTTCGTATCGAAGACTGTGTGATCGGGGGGAGTGAGACGACCGGCGTGCATGTCACGGATTCTCAAGTCCAATTGATCGGAAACTTCATTCATGACAATGACTACGGAGTGAATGTCACGGGAAAGTCTGATATTCGGCTTGATCGGAACATCATCACGAGAAGTGGGTTTGAAGCTATTGTCGTGAATGATCAGGCAAAAGCGGTCCTGACCAACAATACCCTGGTCAAGAACGGCGGCGGAGCGGCATTCCTAGGCTCGTCGACGATCGAGGCCTCGGGAAATATTTTGAGCTTCAATAAGATCGGCTTTCTCATTGCCGCTTCAAGTCAGACGAAGACCTCGTACAACGCGTTATTCAATAGTGATGGAAACTATGTGAGAGCCGGCTCCCCGAATGTTCCGGCGCCGGAGCTCCAGGCTGAGTCGGATATAACGACCGATCCAGGTTTCGTCGATATGGAGCATGACGATTTCCGGTTGAAGCCAGACACGACGCTGCTCAAGCGCGGGGCGTTTCGTTATCTTGGCGCGCTTCCTCCGCTTCCGATCCCCGCACACAATCGCTGATAACCATCACGGAAACAATGAGATAGAGGGGCTGCCCCTGAGGGAGGGGACCTGTATGGTATGATTTCTCTCTAGCGTGTGCACCTCCGGATCATTCCTTAACTCAAGTAACGCCGCAAGTGCGCCGAGAAGGATTCAACCAGGAGGTTCCCCTTGGCTAGCTTTCGCAGCAATCTTGAAAAGTTGTCGGGTGAAGACATCCCCTCGCTCATGGATATGGAATCCGGCAAGCTGGTCGGGGCCGTGCTCCCTATGTCCGAACAGGCCCAGATCCAGATGAGGAACAGCATCGAGGTGATTGAGTACCTCTTGAATCAGGAACGAGTGGTCTGGAGTTAACCGCCTGGTCCGGTTGACCCATCCCGTTCTTCCATTTCCATACGCACACCCCGTATATCGCGACCGCCTCCGCTACAGATTGTCGTAAGACGTCCTCCTTCCCTCGACACAATCCCTGTCTCTTTCTTTAGATAACTCCTCAAGAAACCGAAGAAGAGCAGGAAATTGGTGGTTCATGATCGACGACACGGCTTGATTTGGAGCCGGAGGAGGCGCATCGTAGCGCCGTCCTTTCTCACGATCCATACGTAGAAAAGAGGTGTCGTGGCAAAAACGGTTCGGACACCCTCCCCAGCTGACGTTTCCCGGCTCGCCGAGCGGCAGCGCCTCGAAGAAGATGCCACCCGAAAACAGCATTGGAAACGATGGGGGCCCTACCTGAGTGAACGGGCCTGGGGAACGGTGCGTGAGGACTACAGCCCTCACGGAACGGCCTGGGAATCCTTTCCGCATGATCATGCTCGCTCACGCGCCTACCGATGGAACGAAGACGGACTGGCCGGGATTTCAGATCGTCACCAATATATTTGTTTTGCCGTCGCCCTTTGGAATGGACATGATCCGATTCTCAAGGAGCGGGTATTCGGGTTGACGGGAAACGAAGGGAATCACAGCGAAGATGTAAAGGAATACTATTTCTATCTGGATTCAACGCCCACACATTCATACATGAAGTATCTCTATAAGTACTCACAGGCTGAATTTCCTTATGCCCGTCTGATCGAGGAAAATCGCCGGCGTCAACGTGGAGACTCGGAATACGAGTTGATCGATACGGGTGTCTTCGATGCGAACCGCTACTTTGATGTCATCGTCGAGTACGCAAAGGCGACGCCGGAGGATCTGTTCGTTCGTATTCATGTGACGAACCGCGGGCCGGATTGCGCTGATTTAACACTCTTACCCACTCTCTGGTTCAGGAATACTTGGTCATGGGGAATCGATGCCCGCCGGCCGAGAATGCGGGAAGGAAAAGCCGTCGACGGGATGAGCGTGATTGAATTGGATCATGAATATTATGGTGAACGTCGCCTATGGTGCCACGGGAAGCCCCCGTTACTCTTTACCGAGAATGAGACGAATACGCGCCGACTATACGGCGACCTAGACGGCGCTACATATGTGAAAGATAGTTTTCATGATTACGTTGTCCACAACCGAAAAGACGCGGTCAATCCTGAGAAGGTCGGCTCAAAGGCTGCCGCCAAATATCAGTTATCACTCCCTCCTGGAGCATCGGAGATCATTCGCCTGCGACTGACCAATGGAACAAAGGCAGCGGGGTTTGAAGTTCAAGCGTTCAATGAACTCTTTGAGCAACGCATTCATGAAGCCGATGAATTTTATGACGAACTGGCTCCGGCCGACCTCTCCGAGGACGCAAGGCTGGTCCAACGGCAGGCGTTCGCTGGATTACTGTGGAGTAAACAGTTCTACCATTATGACCTGAAACGCTGGCTCGTCGGCGATCCAGGGATGCCGGACCCTCCCCAAGAACGTCTCCGTGGACGGAACTCGGACTGGACACATCTTTACAACGCCGATGTGATCTCGATGCCGGACAAATGGGAGTATCCCTGGTATGCCGCATGGGATTTGGCGTTCCATTGCATTCCACTGGCCCTCGTGGATTCAACCTTCGCCAAAGAACAGCTCATCTTAATGTTGAGAGAATGGTACATGCACCCGAACGGTCAGATTCCGGCGTATGAGTGGGCCTTTGGAGACGTCAATCCTCCGGTCCATGCCTGGGCCGCATGGCGCGTGTATAAGATTGAGAAAAAACGGAAAGGCATCGGTGATCGCGTCTTTCTCGAACGGGTGTTCCATAAGCTGCTGTTGAACTTCACCTGGTGGGTCAATCGAAAAGATGCGGAAGGGAAAAACATCTTTCAAGGGGGCTTTCTCGGACTCGATAATATTGGTGTCTTCGATCGGAGCGCGCCCTTGCCGACCGGGGGGCATATCGAGCAATCGGATGCGACCAGTTGGATGGGAATGTACTGCCTCAATATGCTCTCCATTGCGCTGGAGCTCGCGCGCGACAATCGAGCGTACGAAGACGTCGCCAGCAAGTTCTTCGAGCACTTCGTGTACATCTGCCGAGCCATGAATAACATCGGCGGCGAAAAAATCGAGTTGTGGAATAGAGAAGATGGGTTTTTTTACGATGTGCTGCACCTACCGGACGGTCACACCTGTCCGCTCAAGGTCCGATCGCTCGTCGGACTGATCCCGCTCTTTGCGGTCGAGACGCTGGACTCAGAATTGATCGACAGACTCCCTCGTTTCAAGCACCGCATGCAGTGGTTTATCGAAAACAGACCGGATTTCAGCGCCCATGTCGAGACCCATTCACACGATGGAGAGGTGCGGAGGTTTTTGTCCTTGGTCAATCCCACGCGGCTCAAGTCGGTGTTGCGGTACATGCTCGACGAAGAAGAGTTCCTCTCCCCCTATGGCATCCGGGCGCTCTCGCGCTACCATAAGGACCATCCCTACGTGCTGTCCATCATGGGCAACGACTATCGGGTGGACTATGAACCCGCGGAATCGAGCACGGGACTTTTCGGGGGCAATTCGAACTGGCGGGGTCCCATCTGGTTTCCGGTCAACTATCTGCTGATCGAATCGCTCCAAAAGTTCCATTATTTCCTGGGTGACGAATACAAAGTCGAATGCCCGGTCCGATCTGGTCGATTTGCTTCTTTGAACGAGGTTGCCTCCGAGATTTCGCGACGGTTGACGCACATTTTTCTTCGCGACAAGACCGGCCGACGGCCGGTCTATGGAGGCACCGAGAAATTCCAGGACGATCCATTCTGGCGCGATGCGATTCTCTTCTATGAATATTTCCATGGCGACAACGGCGCCGGTGTCGGAGCCAGCCACCAGACGGGATGGACCGGGCTGGTCGCCAAGTTGATTCAGCAGTCAGGAGAATAGGAACGGGAAGCGTGGTTCGTGAAGCGTGAAGCGCTGGACGAATCGGTCGCTCGCTGACGCGATGCGCTCGCTTCGAAGCGGGCTTCTCGAGCGGCGAGGGGCGTTCGAACATGAACATTGAAGCTGGTACTTGTCAGAACCTGGATCGCGCGCTGAGCCTTGAATGGTTGGAGGTAAACGGTCGCGGTGGGTTTTCATCGGGGACCGTTGCCGGCGCCAATACACGCCGGTACCACGCACTGTTATTGACGGCGCGCCGACCACCAACCGATCGATACGTACTGGTCAATCACGTCGAAGAATGGGTTCACATCGATAACGAGAAGTTTTCTCTTTCCACCAACCTGTATCCAGGAGCACTCCATCCCCACGGATACAGGCACTGCACCTCATTCTCATCAATCCCCTGGCCGACATGGACGTTCGCTTGTAGCGGCACACTCATTCAACGTGAAATCTTTTGTGTCCGTGGACGAGACCTTGTCATTATTCGGTGGAAGTTGATGGGCGCACAGCGCGCGCCGGTCCTGCTGAGAGTGCGACCGATGCTGACGGGACGTGAGTATCATGGCCTGCATCACGAGAACAGAACCCTTTCGCCGTCGGCCACGATCGGCCGACAGTGCGTCACCTGGTCTCCCTACCACGGCCTGCCGGCTGTCCGCGCCTATCACTCAGGCGCCTATCGCCATGCGCCGGACTGGTATCGGCATGTGCAATTTCCTGCGGAACAGCAACGGGGACTTGATGGTGAAGAAGACTGGTGGTCACCCGGCGAGCTTACATTCGAGCTGAAAGCTGGAAAACCCCACACGGTTACATTCACCGGCAACGCGACCGAGAGCCCCGACATCACTCGGCTCGTCTCTCGCGAGCGCCTGCGACGTGGGCGATTGCGAACGTCTGCGCGGGGTGCCGATCCGTTGGCCGAGGCATTCCGGCAGGCGGCAGAAGCATTTCTTGCCGTGCGAGACGCGAAGCAAACAGTGATCGCCGGGTATCCTTGGTTTACGGATTGGGGGCGAGACACCTTCATCTCGCTTCCAGGATTGTGCCTTGTCACGGGACGGCATGATGTCGCCCGACACATCATCGAATCATTTGCCGCTCATGTTTCTCACGGGATGGTGCCCAACCGGTTCCCCGATGTCGGCGAGGAGCCGGAATACAATACCATCGATGCATCACTCTGGTTCGTTTATGCCGTCGATCGGTATCTTGCATACAGTCGTCGGACGACGAGCCTCAGATCCGTCGCCTGGCCGGCGGTCAAACAGATTCTCGACGGTTACCGTCGAGGTACCCGATACAACATTCATATGGATGGAGATGGACTCATCGCCGGTGGAACGCTCGGCGTTCAGCTGACATGGATGGATGTGAAAATCGGGGATTGGGTCGTGACACCTCGGTACGGAAAGCCGGTAGAAATCCAGGCCCTGTGGATGAGGGCTCTGGACATCGGCGCGCGTCTGGCTGATGAAGTCGGCGAATCGGAGTACGCTCGGAGTTGCCTGAAAGATCGGATGCGAGCGGCGGAGTCTTTCCGGAAGAGGTTCTGGCGCAAAGACGGAACGTACTTGTACGATACGATCGATGGGCCTGAGGGAGATGACCCATCAGTCCGTCCTAATCAAGTATATGCGATCTCCCTCTGTGATGATCTGCTGACGAAGGAGCAAGCCAAGCAGGTGCTCCACACAATCAAAGACCAGCTCCTCACGCCGGTGGGGCTGAGAACGTTGTCACCACAGGACAGTCGGTATCGCCCGCGGTATGAAGGTGGTCCTCTGGAACGAGATAGCGCCTATCATCAGGGGACGGTCTGGCCGTTCCTCTTGGGTCCTTTTATAACGGCATGGGTCAAGACCTTTGGAAATACGGCTGAAACAAGGGCTGAGGCGCGATCTTTTCTCAAAGGACTAGAGGCCCATGTACAAGAAGCCTGTCTCGGGCACGTATCCGAAATTTTTGACGGGGACTCTCCACACCATCCACGAGGGTGTCCGGCACAAGCGTGGTCGATTGCGGAGCCGCTGCGCGCCCTCGTCGAAGAATTGGGGGCGCCGATGACAAAGGGACTGCTCGATCAACGAAACTGAAACAGGCAGCCTCTCAGCAACGCCCTACCTCCATCTCACCGGCAGCCGCCGGCTCTCTTGACAGCGCATTGAGGCATCCGTAGTCTCATATGCTATCGAGGAAAGGCTAGGTGAGACCATGATGCCTCCGTTCGCGCAGAAATCAATCAATCGGCTGACCGTTGTCGGGACCGTCGTGCTGGTTCTCGCGGGGTTACCCACGCCACAGCCGACGTCTGCGGACGAGCTTGCAAAAGAATCAGTTTTGCCGCTTGGGACAGCGAATAAGGCCATTCAAGCAGCGTTGGACGCCTGCAAGAAAGACGGCTATCGCGTGAGTGTGTCGGTGGTGGATCGAGCCGGCGTCCTTCGTGCGATGGGACGTGCTGACGGTGCTGGGCCACACACGGTCGATAGCAGCCGGAAAAAAGCCTACACGGCGGCCAGCGTGCGACGCCCGACCAGTGAGTTGGCCGATCTCGCCGCAAAAGTTCCCACGCTGCAGGCACTTCGCGACATGAACAGCGAGATTCTTATCCTAGGCGGAGGATTGCCCATCGAAATCAACGGAGAAGTGGTCGGAGGGATCGGTGTGGGTGGAGCACCGGGGGCCCATCTGGATGATGCCTGCGCTCAGGAAGGGCTCAACGCCATCGGCGCGGCCCCAAAGGTTCTTGCGCCCAAGTGAGCACGCGTTCCTGGTCCGCCGTCTTTGGAGGAATGGCGCTCCTCTGCCTCGGGTGCAACAGCAACACTCCCGAGCCGGCTTCGGCTGACATTGCGTCGGCGGGACTTCGGCTGAGCATCGTGAGGATGGCGACGGACCCCTTCCTCCAGCGATTTACCCTCACCATGCACGCCAAGGGACTGGGAGGTTGTTCCTCCTCAACCGAATTGTTTCCTGATACCGGCTATGCCGGCCGGCGCAATATTTATCAAGCGGCACACGGCAGAGTCTATGTGGTCGGGCAATACGATGCGCGGATCATCGATCCCCAGAGTTGCCACACACACCTCTCGGAATTTCGATCGCTCGATCGCGACGTCATCTTTGTCGGAAGCTTCGATCAAGACGGGGAAAAACACTGGCGGTATTTTCCCGCCGCCCAGCGGCCGGAACTGCCGTTCGAAAAACGATAATCTCACGCTGTGACATAACGGGTTGCGGGAGGGGATCGAGTGTTGGCCTGCTCACCACTCTGATCTCCATCGACCCTCCGGCTGCGATGCGAGCACCATCATAAGATGCAACAACCGATCATCGGATATCACCAAGATGAAGAGGGTGACTGGGTGGCCGATCTGGCCTGTGGCCATGGGCAGCACGTCCGACATCAGCCTCCCTTCATCAATCGCCCTTGGGTACTTACCGTCGCTGGACGTGAGCAGCGTCTGGGGACCCATCTGAACTGCAAGAAGTGCGAGGAACCGGCTGCCGATCTTCCTCCAACTTCCGGATAAATTCCGCCGTCTCCGTTCCGCCTCCTCACAAAACCCTCCATTACTTGGTCGGCGGCGGCCTCAATGGTACCGTGGATCGCAGAGCTATCGGGAAGTGTCATGGAAGGACCCAACTGAAGGAAGGTTGACTATGGCCATTGCCGCAACGCCTACGCGATCCGGCGTCGACCGCCGAGATGGTTTTTTCATCCACCAGATCCAGAAGGGCTATGCGATTTGGATCGGATTACTGCTGTTTCTCTACTCGGCCCTATTCTTCACGCTGGCCTTCTATGGCGCCCATCTCAAGCCGATGCTGGCACTCTACGGCAGTGGTTCATTGGAAGAGCGTCAGGTCGCCTCCGCAGAGATGCTGATGTTGAGCGAAACCGTCTGGGTCGCTGTTCCCGTTCTGTTCTTCGGCGCAGTGATCTTCAGTCTCATCATCACGAGGCGGATCGCAGGCCCGTTGTATCGGCTCGAGGAGAGTGTGCGACAGTGGGGCAGGGGCAATCTCCGCTGGAGAATACGGTTTCGTCCGAGTGATCGATTAGACGAGTTGGCGGGCACCGCAAACCAGGCGCTTCAACATATCGAACAATCCTTCGCCACGATTCAGGACCAGACTCAGTCGCTTCTGGCAGCCCTTTCGAAGATCGAGCAGTCCGCTCCTTCGGGCATTAAAGAAGCGCAGAATGCCACGGAAGAGATTGCCGCAGTATTGCGGCGGTTTGACTTCAGATCTCTGAGCGAGACGCGCGTGAAGATTCGATGACTCAGCGACTCGGGGAGAATGCCGGATTCACGTTGATCGAGTTGATGATGGTCCTGGCCGTCCTCAGCATTCTGGCTACCATGGCCATGGTCTCGCACCGGCATGTTGTGGAGAAGGCCAGGTCTGTGGAGGCGGAGGTGGCGCTGGCCGAGATCAGCCGTCTTGAAACGCTCTACCATGCCAACCATGGAGCCTATTCGAGTGACTTCACCGTGATCGGTTTCACGCTGAGTCCCACGCTCAAGTACCATAAAGTTCTGGTGCAGCTGCGTGACGGGGGAACAGCCTTCCAAGCCATAGCCGTACCGCTCGCCGGTACCCTGCCGCAGCAGGCCCTCGTCCTGACATCTCTCAAAGAGGGAACCGCTCTGCGACGGATCGATTCGGTCACCGCTGTCGGACTGGGTGGAGGCTCACCCGGATCGAGCAGTGCCTCGTCTGTCTCGGATCAAGGAGTCGGCGAAAATCCGAAAAAGCTCCATTGCAAAGACGGCGGCGAGGCAACGGTCGCACAAGACGGATTGTTGGATATGAACTTCTGCTTGAAATAATGCCGGCGAACAATCACTTCGCGGTCGCCCTCGCTCCAGCTGGTGGGTTGCAAGAAAACGGCTGACCCTCCGTTTTTCCATTACAACGTCAAGAACACAGAGGCCGATCGGATCGAGTCCGACGGCAGAGCCGTTCGGACCTCTTGACAGGGCTTGAGCGTTTGTTTGACAACCGTGGCTGAACCATCGAGTCGAATCACGCAAACGATGTTGGCCCAACGATACCAGATTGTCGTGCTCCTTGGATTGGCGGCGCTCTGTAGCTGCTATTTACTGTTGCCGCTGAGCGCATCCTATTTGCTGGCGAGTAGGCTTCGTGACTCCGGCTACAGCAACGTCATCCTCCAGCTGAGCTATCCGGGCTGGACGCGCATGCGCATTCCCGTCGTCTCATTTCAACAGGATTTGGGCGAAGAACGACTGATGGTCTCCCTGACTGATGCAGAAATACGATATGACCTGGGCCAACTGTTTCAAGGTCGCGTGAGGCAGATCCTACTCCGAGACGCGGCCATCCATGTGCTGACCGTGCAGTCCGCGGAACCCACTGCGCACGATGGAAGGGATACGGATCAGTCCGATGACGGGGAATCGCCGTGGCGATTGTTGACGGCGGGGGATCTCTTGCGCAGTCTCCCCATTCTTCCATTCGACGAGTTGCAACTGGATCATCTCACCATCTTTCGCGAGCAGGCGACGGGTCCGCTACGCAGAGTGACGATCGACGGGAATCTGACGTATAGCGGCCGCGAGGTCGGTGGTCATCTCGTTTTTCGCGGGCGTGATACCGCATCCTATGGTTTGGCCGTCGTCGGACATTCCGCCAGTACCTGGTCGGTAACCTTGGCGTCGCAGCGACCCCAAGCGGCGCCGATTGTTTCCTTGCAGTCGAAGGCGCATCCAAACGGCGCGCAGATTCAAGTTAATGGCCGCCTCCAGGTCAATGTACAAGAACTGGCTCCATTCATCGCGCTCCTTGTCCCGATCGGTCCGGAACTGGAAAGGGTCACGGGAGAGGTGTCCATAGATTGGGCGGGGATTGCCGCCGCGGAAGCCGCGCTCAGCTCTTTGTGGAAAGACGAACGCACCCATCTGGACGGCAATATTCGAGTCCATGTCACCTTGCCGGCGCTGAAAGGCGTGGCGAAGGATATTGCCGTTGCCTACGACGGCACGTTCGGAGGCAATGCGACTCAGGCTGAGTGGGCCATGAACCCCGGCGTGTTGCTGACCGCGACGGTCAATGCTCAACCTCGCATTATTCCCGAAGCGGTCCGCTTGATACTGCCTCATGGCGATCAGCCGGTGCGGATTGAGAATACGCAGGCCGTGCAAGGGGCGCTCTATTGGAAGGAAACTCCCATACGCACGGTCGCGGAAGGACCGTTGCATGTGACCTACGGTCGGACACCAGGCCCATTAGTAGCGCAGTTCGAAGCCACCCGCGTCGAGGGCCTTGGAAATGAGCTGGTGTTGGCCGAAGGAGCCTATGATCTAGAGGGTATTCTCCCGAAAGCCGTGACCGAGCTGCTGTCAGCCAAAGAAGCGATGGGAGGAGTCCAAGGGACGGTCAAGCTGGCTCGGACACACGTGCGTGGAGTACTGTTGCCTCCATCCTCAGTGACGGCGAAACAGATCGGACAGGGGCCCACGCTTATTCCCAGTGTCACGCTGAATTTGTCGGAGCCGCTGACCATTGAATGCGACCTGACGGCGATCCGCTGCAGCGGGGGAGTGCTGATCGCAACGATTCGAGCTCCGACCGTGAAATTCAGCGGTCGGAACATTCATATCGCGCAAGGTGTCTTGAAGGTCCAGGGAGCCGAAACGACCAAGACCGCATGGGCCGCGCAAGGAACGTTGTCGATGGCAGGGGTGAGTCCGGTGTCTGGTTCCTGGTGGCCTGCCACGAGTGATTGGATAGTCAAGTTCTCGGCGGATCAGGGCGGCATCAAGGCCGACCTGCGGGTCGATATCCCCACGCACGAAGGGTTCGTGATCGCTGCCATCGAGCAGCCGCTGCAAACGGCGCAAGGAGCGGCGCATGGTGTCATCGGTCCGCTGACGTTTAACGGAACCGACCGGCGGCTCAGCAAGATGATCATGGGACTTCCTCATGCGACCGATCTGATCGATGGGATGTTCACGGTGAACGTCGATGCGTCGTGGTCGAGCGCCTTCCGGGACCGGATCACGATGATGAACGGGGTGTCGGCGACCGCGAAGGTGGTGGCCGAGAAACTGTCCGGCCAATACCACGATCATGTCGTGAAGGGCTTAAGCACCACGTTGACGTTGCACGCCCAGGGGCTTGAGTCGATTGTCACGACCCAGCCGGCCCCGATCTTCGTTGCGGCGGTACAGAGCGGCGTGGACGTGACGAACCTTGCGGCTTCCTACCAGATACAATGGAGAGCGGCGGATGATCTGCCGGTGGTCGAGGTAAGGGATTTCCAGTGCGAAGTATTCGGAGGAACGGTCAGCAATCCAGGTCCCGTGGTAGACTTAGCCAAGCTGCCGCTCACAACGACGTTTTCCCTGCGGAATCTCGATCTCGCAAAAATTCTCAGCGTGGAACAACAAAAGGGGCTTCAGGGAACCGGAACGCTCAACGGGACGCTTCCCGTGACCATGACATCGGATGGGATCATCGTGAAAGACGGAGTGATCGAGGCACAGCCTCCCGGAGGGATCATACGGTATGCTTCGACGTCCGATTCGTCGAAGATCCTTTCAGATTCGGATCGGCAACTCCAGCTTGTCGCGCAAGCCCTCAACAACTTTCAGTACTCGCTGTTGCGCGTCGGCGTGAAATACGGAGAAACCGGCATATTGGACTTGAATGCGCGGTTGGAAGGCAGGAATCCGGACCTCCAGAATACCCCTCCGATTCACTTCAACCTGACCGTGCAGGAACATATCCCCACGCTCCTCAAGAGCCTTCGCTTGGTCGAAGATATCCAGGGAGCCATCGAAAGAAAGTATAGGCGACCATTATGATGAGGCGGACCATGCAGAGTGGACCCAAACCGATCGGCGCCGGGATATTGGCGTGGGGAATCCTGCTCCTCACGTTGGGCGCCTGTACCCCGCGAGTCGAGGTTGCCGCGCCGGAGAAACCGATTACGATTAATCTCAATGTGAAGATCGATCATGAGATTCGGCTGAAGGTCGACAAGGACTTGGATCAAGTGTTGTCGAATGACAGCGGACTGTTCTAGCTATCGGAGGAAATCATGCTCATTGCGCGGCTGACCATCGCGGTGTGTGCGGCGATCTTATGGACCACGGTCGCTTCTTCCGCTTTCGCCCTGTCCTTGGATGACGCGAAAGCGAAGGGGTTGGTCGGGGAGAAAACCAACGGCTATTTGGGGGCGGTGACCCTTGCCGATGCCGAAGCCCGAGCACTGATCGAAGACGTGAATCAGAAGCGGCGGCAGGCCTACGAAGAGATCGCCAAGCGAAACGGCACCAACGTCCAGGCCGTTGAAACGCTCGCCGGAGAAAAGGCCGTTCAGAATACCAAACCGGGAAACTTCGTTGAAGGTCCGGGTGGGTGGATCAAGAAATAACCAGCCCTCCCGGATGTTCAAAAAGGCCTTCCAGCAAGGCCGCGGCGAGTGAAGAGGCGACGAGGCGTGCGACGCGAGAGTGAAGCCGGAGACCTTTTTCAACACCTGCTATCCGTAGCGATCGTTCTTCCAGGGAAACGCGGTGTTCGAATATCCTCGAACTTCCCAGAACCCCTTCTCATCCGTATCCGAAAACGTAATTTCTTTCACCCACTTCGCCCCCTTCCAGGCATATCGTTTCGGGACGATCACACGGACCGGCCCACCATGGTCCCTGGAGAGGGGAGTGCCGTTCCAACTGCGGGCGAGCAGCACATCATCATCGTCACAGGCTTCGAGCGGTAGATTCGTGGTGTAGTCGTCGTAGGACTTGAACAGGACAAATCGGGCAAGCGCCAGCGGTTGCACCAGGGATGCGATGTGCTTGAAGCTCACGCCTTCCCAGTCGTTGTCATACCGGCTCCATGAGGTGACGCAATGAAAATCCGACCGGTTTTTGAATTGGGGTTGCGCCAAAAATTGTTCCCAGGTCCAAGCGAGAGGGGCGGCGACCAATCCACCGATCGTGAGCCTCCATTCGCGTACGGAAATCTCCGGCTTGAAGCCGAGATCCAGCACGGGAAAATTCTCGACTAGATGCTGGCCGGGAGGGAGACGCTCGTCTCCTTCATAGAACACTTCGCGTTCTTCTCCCCCTCGACGGGCCTTCGCCCACTGTTCCTTAGTTCTGGTGAGTCTGCTTGCTTCATCCATTGCGGCCTCCTGTTGAACAGACTACGGGAATCGAAGTCGATCTGGCAACCCACCCACCGACGGTCGATCACCTGACAGCATTCCGGCAACCGAACATTTCATCGAACAGCATCGACGAATGTGCCGTCCTGTCGGATCTTACACGCCAGCAGCTTATCTCATTGACAGAACCACCAGGAGCCACCATGATACGCCACGACGCCGCCATGACGACCCCGATCTTGAATCAGAATGAATCCAGCGATTCGAATCTCGGCAAGATTTCTGTCGCGATTGTGATCGGCTTGGCAATCGCGGCCTTCTTCTATTTCGACCTGGGACGATTGTTGTCCTTGGCCACGTTGAAAGAACATCGAGACGGGTTGTTGGCGTTCACGGATGCCAACTTTGTCTCAGCGGTGGGGATCTTCATCACTGCGTACGTGATCGTTGCCGGATTATCGCTGCCGGGCGCGGTCATCCTCACATTGGCCGGAGGGTTCTTGTTCGGCGCTGTTTTGGCAACGTTGCTTGTGAATATTGGAGCAACAACCGGAGCGACCCTCGCGTTTCTGACCGCTCGGTATCTATTACGAGATACGGTTGAACAGAAGTTCGGCACGTGGTTGGGACCATTCCAAGAAGGATTTGCCAAGAACGCGTTCAGCTACTTGTTGACCTTGCGACTCATCCCCCTCTTTCCCTTCTTCGTGGTGAACCTTGTGTCCGGGCTCACGCGCGTGAACGTCGGAACCTACGTTGCCGCCACGGCGCTCGGCATCATTCCCGGTTCCTTCGTCTATGCCTATGCAGGCCGTCAGCTGGGGACGATCAACTCATTGAAAGAAATCGCATCCCCGAACGTCGTCGGCGCCTTTGTCCTCTTAGGACTACTTGCCTTGTTGCCTGTCATCTATAAGAGGGTTACGGCCAAACGAGCGTGATGAACATCTCTCAATGGACGATTCACAACGAAGAGTGCCACGCTATGATGACCGAACCTCTACCAGGTCGCTGAAATGAGTACGCACGATCAGCCCTTACTCACCCCGAACGACGAATTCAATCAGCAGCTGGTCGCCAATGTGCATCCCGCCGATTGGGTCAATCCGGAGCCGACCGGCCGCTACAACATCGTGGTCGTCGGGGCAGGGACCGCCGGCTTGATCACGGCCGTCGTCGCCGCGAGCCTTGGAGCGAAGGTCGCCTTGATCGAGAAACATCTGATGGGAGGGGACTGTCTCAATGTCGGATGCGTCCCTTCCAAAGCCATGATCCGAGCAGCGAGGGTCTGGGCCGATCTCCGGAAGGTCACGGAGTATGGCCTCCATATTCCCACAGGCGTGCAGTATGACTTCGGCGCGGTCATGGCTCGGATGCGCAAGCTGCGCGCACGTATCAGCCGGAACGATTCGGCCCAACGTTATACGAAACTCGGCGTCGACGTGTATATCGGCGGCGGGCGGTTTCTCGGTTTTGATACGGCTCAAGTGGAAGGTCCGGCAGGGAATCGACTTCTCACCTTCGCGACCGCCGCCGTTTGCACGGGCGCGAGAGCGGCAATACCGGATACCCCCGGCCTTCAGGAAGCCGGCTATCTGACGAACGAAACGGTCTTTTCACTGACGGAACTACCGCAACGTATTGGAGTGATCGGGGCCGGCCCCATCGGATGCGAACTGGCGCAGTCCTTTGCCAGATTTGGGAGCCAAGTCTATCTGATCGAAGAGACACATGGCATCCTGCCGAACGAGGATCGAGATGCGGCGGGTATCGTTGAACAACAGATGCTTCGCGATGGCGTGAAGTTGCGCTGTTGCGCAAAAAATATGAAGGTCGAAAAGATCAACGGCGGAAAACGTCTGACGGTCGATTCACACGGACAACAGTACGATGTCATCGTCGACGAGATTCTCGTCGCCGTCGGTCGGATTCCCAACACAGAGAGGATCGGCTTGGAGACCGCGGGAGTCTCGTACGATAAGAACGGGATCAGGGTGAATGCCCGATTGCAGTCGACCAATCCCAAGATTTTCGCGGCCGGTGATGTCTGCTCTCGTTATAAATTCACACATGCCGCGGACGCCATGGCGCAAATCGTCATCCAAAACGCGCTCTTCCCTCATCCATTGGGCTTGGGGTATGCCAATGTCGAGTCGCTACACATGCCCTGGTGTACGTTCACGGAACCGGAGATCGCCCATGTCGGGATGTACGAGAGCGATGCCAAACAGAAAGGCATCGAGGTGGAAACCTATACGTACAAGCTCGAAGAGGTGGATCGGGCGATTCTGGACGGAGAAGAAGAAGGGTTCGCGCGGGTGCACATTCAAAAGGGGACGAATACAATCCTCGGCGCCACGATCGTGTCGGCCCATGCCGGCGAGATGATCAGTGAATTCTCCGTGGCAATGAAATCGGGCGGAGGAGCCAAAACGATCGCCGGGACCATCCATCCCTATCCTACCCAAGCCGAGGTGAACAAAAAGGTAGTCAATCTCTGGCGGAAGGCCCACTTTACACAGAGCACAAAACACATTCTGACCAAGCTGTTCGCATGGATGAGACGGGGATAGGAGGATGGAGTCCGACGAAAACAGCAAGAGGCTGATCGCGACGGGCCTAGGGATTGCCATGTGGTTGTTCATCGCTCCGGCATGGCTTATGGCAGAGGGTGGAACTGCGCTGGAAGTGGGCAAGTTTTCCGCAAGCGAGCCAGGCGGCCGTCTGCCGGATGGCTGGAAGCCGTTGACCTTCAAGAAAATCCCTACGCTCACGACATATGAGTTGGTGAGAGACGGCGAACATGTCGTCGTCAAGGCCATGAGCGATGCGTCCGCATCGGGATTGACCAAGGAGGTCAGGATCGACCCCAAGGAATTTCCCGTCGTGCGGTGGCGTTGGAAGGTCGACCATCTTTTGAAGAACAGCGATGCCACGCGCAAAGACGGAGACGATTATCCGGCTCGGCTCTACATCACCTTCGAATACGACCCTGACAAGGTGAGCATGAGCAAAAAACTCAAGCACAAGGCCGGTCAAATCTTGTTCGGAGACATTCCCATCGGAGCGATCAACTATATCTGGGAGAGGAGAGCACCGGTCGGCGAGATTATCGATAACGCCTATACAGATTTTGTGAAAATGGTGGTCGTGGAAAGTGGCCCTCACAATCTCGGCATATGGATCAATGAGTCACGCAACATCTACGAAGACTATAAGAAGGCATTCGGAGAAGAACCGCCGATGATCAACGGGGTGACGATCATGAGCGATACGGACAACACGAAAGAGCGGGCCATTGCCTACTACGGTGATATTGTGTTTATAAAAGCATTACTCCGAAGTCAGCAACTTAGACAACACAAACAGCCCTGCAACCCGCGTGGATGCTTGATCTACTGTCGTACAAATTGCTGACCTATGAGTAAGAAGAGCGGCGCAACACGCCTCGATTGCGTTCCAACCCTCTGCTCGTTGAACAACCACGTTCAAACACACCCGTAGTCGAATCCCACATATCCCATCATCCTTCTGTTTCCTGGCTATTGAATCCTCCTGGGGGTCGGAGATTGCTGCCCCAAGGTTCAACTCCGTGACGAAAATGTGATGCTTTCGCGAGAACGGCGTGAGATGGCGACGCTATCGTGGGGAAGTCGCGTTCTTGCAATGTTGTGGGCTGGGCAATCACGGCGCGTTAGCTTTCAGCGATGATGGCGACGCCCTCTGGTCGTGTCAGCTGATTAGCTCAAGAAGACAGATCTGTTGCCCACGTAGCGATAATCTATAAACGGAACGGATATGATGGGATAAACATGAGACTCCTTTATTTCTTAACCCTGCTGGTGTTTATCTGTGTGGGCTGCACCACCTTAGAAAGCAGGACGTTCACCACAGATGATGTTGCGATCCGCGGCTATGACCCGGTGGCCTACTTCAGCCAAAACAGGCCAGTCAAAGGTAGCTCCCAGTTCACGCACCAACATGCGGGAGCGACCTGGTACTTTGAAAACAAAACGAACCGCGACCTGTTCGCAAATGCTCCTGAGGCGTACATGCCCCAGTACGGGGGTTATTGCGCCTATGCGATGAGCAAAGGTTTCATCGCCTCAACGGTTCCCGAAGCGTGGACCATCCATGCAGGCAAACTGTACCTCAATTACAGCCTGCGCGTCAGAGACAACTGGCTCGAAGACCTCTCGGGCAAGGTCAGAAAAGCTGATGACCATTGGGCTGAGAAGCTTAAAAGCCTAGCCGACAGGTCATGTTGTTAATAGCGACAACTATGAAGTACCCATGGGTTTCCGTTGCTGCCGTCCTGGTGGTGATTGGCGCGCTTGGGTACGGCGCCAGCGGATTGCGCTTGAACGCCAATTACGACGCCTATTTTGACACCAATGATCCGCTGCTTGCCGTCAACAATGATCTGGCTGATAAGTACGCCGGCGACGATAGTGTCATTATTATTCTCGAGAGTGTGAAACACGACATGCTCATTCCTGCCCATTATGCGGTCATTGATCGTATCATCGCCGCTGAGCGAGCCCTCCCATTTATTAAGCGCGTCAGTTCCATTGCCGACTTCGTTGATCTCCATCCGGAAATTGATACCGTCCAGATTGAAGGTCATGATTCGGATAATGAAGGAACCCCCTCAACCAAACCTGCTGTCCTCCATCCCAACCGCGACCGTTTGTTGAGTGATGAATATGCACGCCGCCTGCTATTGTCGGAAGATGGTCGGTTCGCGCTTATCGAAATAACTCTTGCCCTGCCCGGCGACGGGAAGGCCGATGTTCTGCTGAACACCATGGCGCAACTGCGGGCCTTCGTCAAGAAAGAGATCAGCCTCGCTCAGGTTCCAATCATTGCCCACTACACCGGTACGTTAGCCCTGAAAGAAGCCTATGTTCTGGTGGTTCGACATGATTTGAAGATGTTCTTGCCGGCCCTGATCCTGCTTTTCCTGGCGACCCTCTGGGTACTCTTTTCTAGCTTTTGGGTCGCCGTCTCCATCCTGCTCACCGCCCTTCTCCCAGTGGTGGGTGCCTTCGGAGTTGCCGGTTGGTTAGAATTCGAGTTGGCGTCGATCGCTGTGTATGTCCCCGTGATCATTGTCAGCATGGCCATCGCAAGCTCCGTTCATTTCACCACATCATATCTCCATAGCCGTGCGGACGGGCAGAATCCAATGGAGAGCGTCCGGCATGCGCTGACACTCAATTTGTTGCCGCTCGCTCTCACCAACTTCACAACGATCCTGGGATTCCTAGGACTCGCATTCAGTCCCTCGCCGCCGGTACGGACCGTTGGGTATATTGTTGCGTTCGGTATTGCGTTGTCGTTCCTGGTGACGGTGATTCTATTGCCGGTATTACTGTGCGGCGTGAAGGTGAAGCCAGGTCTCGATTTTCGCACCGTGTTTCAGATTCCCCTGTTGATTCGATTCATTACCACCAATTCTCGGTCGATCGTGACATCGTTTACTCTGGTGGCTCTTCTTTCCGCTGTGGGAGTGTTTGGTAATGAGATTAACGACAATGTGTTTGAATATTTCCCGGATAGCCATGAGTTCCGCCAAGCTACCAGGCTTATTGATGAAGAGTTTAGTGGTGTGAATAAGATTAGCTATTCTCTCGAGACGGGCCAACGGTACGGGATTTTCCAGCAGATGTTCCTTGAAAGGATGGAAGCGTTCTCACTCTGGCTGCGTACACAGCCAGAGGTAAACCGTGTGGTGACCATTGCCGATCTTCCTCGAATCCGCCAAGGGGTGGGTGTGCGAGACGCATCATCATTGATGCGCTATCAACGAATTGCGGAGGACAACACGCCTGCTGCCTTGTCGCTGCAGCATCATGTATCCGAAGACTACTCGGCGATTCATGCTGCGGTCTATCTCAAAAACCTTGACGCACGAACCATGATTGCGTTCGATGATCGGGTCCGTGCCTGGCTTGATCGTCATCTCACGCCTTTTTCCTATCAAGGCGGTGCCGGCGCCAATCTCACGTTCGCCCATCTTGGTCAGAGAAACGCGGCCAGTATGGTCTACTCACTCAGTATTGGTCTTGTCGCCATCGCCCTCATTGCCGGATTGATTTTACGTTCTGTGAAGGCCGCGTGGATCGGTGTCGTGTGCAATGTTGTTCCTGTTCTCGTGGCGTATGCGCTGTGGGCGCTGGTGGATGGCAATATTGCTCTTGGGGGAGCGGTGGTGCTGGGCATGATCCTGGGCATCATCGTGGATGATACGATCTACCTTCTGGCGAGGTATTGGCGACTGAATCAGACTCAGAGCGACATGGTCATCCCGGCGGTGCTCAACCAGGTTGGACCGGCTCTGATCATCACGACGATGACGTTATCAATGGGATTGTTGATAGGCTTGCTTTCCGATTTCGCTCCTATTCTGGCCATGAGTAGTCTTTCTGTCTCCATCATCTTGGTCGCCTTGGCAGCGGATCTTCTCGTGCTGCCGGCATTGCTGCAACGTACCTATTCCAAAAACCTCCTTCGGCAAACGGTGCCATAAGGGTTTCATGAAGAACACCAATCCTCTTGGTGCCTGGCCAGCGCCTCACGACAGTGCAAACAGTCCGAGAAAAGTGTTCCGATGCTTTGCTCCTCCGCGATGGCGTTCGACCCCAGCGCGGACCTGGTTCGCTCAATGGAGTAAGGAGTTCTCTACTCTTCCCTTGATAATGAAGAGCAAGCATCAGGAGGCGCTGGCCAGGTTAGCGCCTGCCTTGTTGTGCGGGGAACAATCCGCCATTAACCTCTTTCGGATTGAAGACGGACATTTGACACGCAAGACTCTGCATGTGAGCGTGACGCTCTTGCACGGCATCGAGAATGACGAGACTGCCCACGAAGCGAGCTTGCAAGTCTTACGTGCCAACCTACCGGCTGCCAGTGACGAACATGCGATTCGACGGCGGTCGCAGGCGTACTTCGCGAGCCTGGGACGAGCTGAAACCGTCGCGCATCATTTCGGACAAGTGTCACAATTGGATAGTGCCGTGTGCGCCATCATGTGGTACATGGAGCATAGTGCGGTAGGCGGCAACAGCATGCTTGGCCGGCTGGTTGAACACATTCGGCACGACGAAGCACGGCATGTATCGATCAGCCGCCGACATGCGTTTGCCTTGGGCCTTTCCCGTGATGACTATTCGCGCTTGGGGGAACTCGTCCGTGGCGGCCTGACAGGCATGCTTGAGCACGTGGCCGACTCCTTTGAGGATATTGGGATAGACGCAGGCTTGTTATTCACTCGCATCAAGAGGGGAGCGCTGTGACGGCTGCGCACTTCGCGATCAATCGTCTGAAGCTGCTCGGCACTGGTCGAAGCCTGCCTGGGCCTGCGGTCAGCAATGACACCTTGTTTGAAGCGCTGGAGAATGCCTGCAATCCTCGCGCGGTGCGACGTGCAAGAAGTATTGCCTATCGGCTTGGGATCACGCATCGCCATGTCAGCCGTGATCTGCAAGTTCCACTCAGTGGCACACGTATTACCATGCAGGCGCCGCAGTTGTGCCACGCTGCGCTTTCCGGAGCGATGCGGGAAGCGGGAATCGGCATCGGTTCGATCGAGTACCTTATCGGCCATACCTCATCCCCTCACACGCTGTTGCCGCCCAATATCGCTTGGGTCGCCGATGAGCTTCGGTACACGGGCCCCTATCTAGAACTGCGTCAGGCATGCACTGGGTTCGCCAACGGGCTGCAAATCGCGTCGGCAATGGCAGCCGCGAACAGGCTTCAGGCCATCGCTATTGTCGGAAGTGAGACAGGGTCTCCGTATTGCGACATTTCCGATGCGTTTCTTAACAACGAACAACTCGTGAATTACGTGCAGATGGGTGATGGCGCCGGGGCTGTGATCGTTGGGCAGGACGATGGATCTGAGGACCAGATCCTCTCTAATATTTTTGTAGGTCAGATCGGTCTTGGGCGAGAGCCGGGCTTCTTCATTGATGGCGGAGGATCTTCTCAGCCGCAGTGCGGCATGCAGGTGCCCGTGTTTCGACATCATGTGCAAACCGTGCGGGAGCACGGAGGAGAGCTGTTTGTGCGCGGAGTCGAGGCCATGATGCAGCGCGGACATGCTCTGCGGGAGTTCGATTGGATTCTTCCCCATCAGGCCAATGGACGTCTGGCCCATCTTTTCAGCCAATACTTTGACGTGCCGGAAGAGAAGATCTATGTCACCGCGGACAAATTGGGAAATCTGGGGTCAGCGGCAATTTGGGTCAGCCTCGATATGCTGCGCCGATCCGGAGACCTTAAAAAAGGGCAACGCGTTCTCATATTAGGCGCCGAAGCAAGCAAATTCTTGTACGGTGGATGTATGTATCAACACTGAAAGGTCATTTCCAGATTTGAAAAGATTGTGTCATGCGATCAATGGTTTAACCTATCGGGTTCAAATCTATGGCTCACAACTCGCCTTCCAGCCAGAGCCATGCTTCTCAAGCAGTCTTGGCATGGTTGAAACGCATGTCCTCCAGCTTAATCACCCCTGGCGCTATGTAACTGGTGCGCGCGGTCATGGCTTTATTGCTGAACAAGCTGAGCGTATTGGCTCGCGCCTGTTGTACGAGTACCTTGCGCGGTGCTATCCGTTCGGCGAGTGGACGACCATGAACTATGGCTATGCGGAACTGGGATCCGATGCACATCCCCAGAACCTCGGACTCCATGACACGGAACGCTTTGCACTGCAACTCTACAGGTATGTGGCTACCTTAGGATCGCGGAGAGATCGGTTAACCGACCTGGATGTGATCGAGATTGGGAGCGGACGCGGAGGCGGCGCGGCCTACCTCGCACGGACCCTCAAGCCAAAGACGTTCATCGCGCTGGATTTCTCCCAAAGTGCCACAACCTTAGCACGTGCACATCATCAAACAGACACAGGGCCGCGGTATGTACAAGGAGACGCGGAGAATCTTGTGTTCGAGGCTTCGGGTTTCGATGTCGCGATCAACATCGAGAGCGCCCACTGTTATCTTTCAATCCCGCGCTTTCTGGCGGAGGTGTACCGTGTACTTCGGCCCGGAGGAGAGCTCCTCTTCGCAGGCTTTGCCTCACGACGAGGAGGCGCCCTGGAACGTCTGCAGACTGAACTGGCGGAAAGCTCATTGCGCCTGATTAGGGAAGAGGATATTACAGCCAATGTGGTTCAAGCACTCGAATTGGATGAGGGGCGGAAGTTGGACGTGCTTCAACAACGGGTCAGGGGGCCATTCAAGACCTTCGCGCGCGGCGCCCTATGCGATGGAAGGTACGGCGATGCGGTGTGAGCTTGAGTCGGGCCAAACTGTGTATATAGCCGCGGTCCTTCGGAAACTGATCGAGTCATGGAAGACTGGCTGCCGAACCCGAATGAGCAGCTGTTTGTGTGAAGGATACGGTAGTATGGAGACTCACACAATGAGACCGAATATGTTGGCACGCATGCTGGTCATTTTGTGCGCGCTGTTGCCGGTCACCTCCGCACGGGCAGAGGGCGGTGCTGTGCTTGAGGTGGGGAAGTTTTCCGCAAGTGAACCGGGCACAAGTTTGCCCGATGGCTGGATGCCGCTGACCTTCAAGAAGATCCCGAGGCTGACGACCTACGAACTGGTGAAAGACGAGGCGCAAGTGGTCGTCAAGGCCATGAGCGATGCATCGGCATCCGGCTTGACCAAAGAAATCAGGATCGATCCGAAGGAATTTCCGATCGTGCGATGGCGGTGGAAGGTCCAGAATTTACTCCAGAAGAGCGATGCCACGCGAAAAGACGGGGACGACTATCCGGCCCGGCTTTACATTACCTTTGAATATGACCCGGACAAGGTCAGTTTCGGCAAGAAACTCAAGTACAAGGCGGGCCAGGCGCTGTTTGGAGATATTCCGATCGGAGCCATCAATTACGTGTGGGAAACTAAGACTCCCGTTGGGGCGATGATCGACAATGCCTATACGGATTTCGTCAAAATGGTGGTGGTTGAGAGCGGGCCTCAAAAACTCGGTGCCTGGATCGAGGAGTCCCGTAACATCTACGAGGATTATAAGAAGGCCTTCGGAGAAGAGCCGCCGATGATCAACGGCATTGCCATCATGAGCGATACGGACAATACGAAGGAACGAGCCACCGCCTATTACGGCGATATTGTGTTCATGAAATCGCGGTAAGAAGAGTTCGTCGATACACCTCGATCTCATTTCCAGCCCTCAAGTTATTGAATAACTCGTGTTCGACGACAGCTGTCGTCGAATCCCAAGTATTCATCTTGCCGGTTCACTTCTCTGTACTCCTCATAAGGGCCGGAGACCAAAGCTCCAATCCTCAGCTCTGTGACAGAAATGTGATGCTTTCGCGAGAGTGACGTGAGATGGCGGCTCTATCGTGGGAGAGTCGAGTTCTTGCAATTTGCTCATAAACCAAGGAGGATTGGATGATACGTGAATTGATCATAGGTGCGCTGGTGGCAGCCGTCACCTTATCGTGGGGAGCCACCGATTCAGTCGTTGCCAACGATGAGTGGCAGTCGCCCGTTGTGTACACAATGTCGAATGATCCGGACAGCAATACTGTCTTGGTCTTCAGACAGCATGGAGACACCCTGGTACCGGCAGGATCGTTTCCGACTGGAGGCAAGGGATCAGGAGGCGGCCTTGGCAATCAAGGGGCTCTGGTATTCAGCGATGATGGAGACGAGCTCTTGGTGGTGAATCCCGGCAGCAATGATATCTCGGTGTTTCAAATCCACGGCCGTCAACTCAGGCTAACGGACCGAGTGCCTTCCGGGGGTACTCGCCCCATCAGTATTGCCACTCATAATGATTACGTCTATGTGTTGAACGCGGGAGGGGCCGGCAACATCGCAGGGTTCGAACTGACGCACCTCAATAAGTTGCAGCCTATCGCTGGATCGATTCGGCCGCTGAGTGGGGCCAACACCGCCCCGGCGCAAATCTCGTTCAATCCATCCGGAGATACGCTGGTCGTGACTGAGAAGGCGACGCAGATCATCGACACCTATGCAGTCGACGAGGATGGTGTGGCGTCTGGTCCCGTGTCACAGCCGTCCAGCGGCATCACCCCATTTGGATTTTCCTTTACTCGGCGAGGGGTGTTGGTAGTCAGTGAGGCGTTTGGCGGCACGCCGAATGCCTCTGCGGTGTCCTCATATACTCTTCGTGACGGGACCTTGAACGTGCGGAGTGGGTCGGTGCCCACCACCCAAACGGCCGCCTGCTGGATCGTCATTACGAAGAACGAACAGTTCGCCTATGCCAGCAATACCGGTAGTAACAATATTTCGAGTTATCGAGTCGGCCGGAGCGGACGGTTGGCTTTGCAGGAAGCCGTGGCAACCCCCACCGGTGCTGGTCCCATTGATATGGCGTTGAATCGGAACAGTCGGTTTCTGTATGTGCTCAATGCAGGGGCCCGTTCGATCGAGGTCTTTCAGGTCAATCGCGCCAATGGGCGCTTGACCGCCGGGACCGGTGTTTCGGGCCTCCCTAATGGGGCGAATGGCCTTGTGGCGCAGTAACCGCCCGCCGTGTCCGATCCTTGGCTCAGGACCACTCAGAAGTCTCGCGTAGGCGAGGCTTCTAAGTGTCTGGAGACGGACGAGTCGACGGGAACACTGAAGCGCTCACACCGGCGCTGGTCCAGACATTGTCGAGTGGTTGGCGGTGGACAGGATGGGGAACAGATGGCACCTCGCACGATTCTAGTCGTTGAAGACGATCCTGACATCGCCCAGCTCGTGCATCTCCATCTGCGCGATACGGGGTATGACGTGGATGTGGCGCAGGATGGTCCGGCAGGTCTTCAGCAGGCTCTTGCCAAATCTTATGACCTGATCATTCTCGATTTGATGCTGCCCGGAATGGATGGATTGGAGTTGTGCCGGAAACTGCGCGCCTCATCGAAGTATAGCCTGGTTCTGATGGTCACAGCGAAGTCGACGGAACTGGATCGGGTGCTGGGCTTGGAAGTCGGGGCAGACGACTACCTCACCAAGCCGTTCAGTATTTTGGAACTCCTTGCACGAGTCAAAGCCTTGTTTCGGCGCATGGATGCCATTCGTGCACAGGCGCCCATTGCGAAACCCTTGACCATTCGTGCGGGTGACCTCGTGATCGAGGTCGATAAGCGAAAGGTCCAGCTGCGCGGCCGATCGATTGAATTGACGGCCAAAGAGTTTGACCTCTTACTCCAATTTGCCCAGCATCCGGGTCAGGTCTATACCCGTGCAAAACTGTTGGACGACGTGTGGGGGTACTCACATGAGGGGTATGAACATACCGTGAACTCTCACATCAATCGACTGCGGGCTAAAATCGAGAATGACGGCAGTCGGCCTCGGTATATTTTGACCGTGTGGGGGGTCGGCTATAGCTTTTCGGAAGAATGGTCGGATCGGTAGCGTCATGTTCAACACACTGTATGGAAAATTAGCGGCCGTGCTCTTCGGGCTCTTTTGTGTGATCGGCGCCGTGGCGGTGGCACTCACGCTGTATAGCACGCGCTTGTACTTTCAAGAGGTCAGCCAGAAGCTGAATCGAACGCTTGCCGAACGGATGGTGTCCGAACAGGTGCTGATGCTGGAGGGACGGGTCAATGAGGAGGCGCTGAAGGAAGTATTTCACCAGCTCATGGTGATCAATCCCAGCATTGAACTGTATCTGCTTGATCCGCAGGGCACAATTCTGACCTTTTCCGCTCCACCAGGGAAGGTCAAACGACAACGTATCTCCCTTGAACCACTTGAACGTTTTCTGTCTGGCGCCGAGGACTTCCCGATTCTGGGAGATGATCCTCGAGATATCACGCGTCGGAAGGTGTTTTCGGTATTTCCCATCGAAACCTTGGACGGCTCCCTCGAAGGCTATCTGTACATTATCCTGGGCGGGGAAGAGTTCGACTCGGTCATGCAGATGCTTGAGCAGAGCTATATTCTCCGGCTGAGCTTGTGGACTGTCGGAGCCATCCTGGTAGGTACCCTCCTAGCCGGACTGCTCTGTTTGAAACTCTTGACGCGAAGACTCAGCTCGCTGGCGTCGGTAATGGAGACCTTCCGGTGCGGTGAACTGGTTACCCAGCCGGACGTCTCGTCTCCAGCCGATGCAGAACCATCCGCAACCAGACGGGGGGACGATATCGATCAGTTGGCGATGACCTTTTCACACATGACGAGTCTCATTCGTCAACAAGTTCACCAGTTGAAGGAAACCGACCAGTTGCGGCGGGAACTGGTTGCCAATGTTTCGCACGATTTGCGTACCCCTGTCACCAGTCTCCAGGGATATCTTGAGACCTTGGTGCTGAAGGAGGGCATGTTCTCGCAGCAGGAGCGCCAGCGATATCTGGGCATTGCCATCGCGCAGAGCAAACGATTAGGGGAACTTATTGAGGAATTGTTTGAGCTTGCTAAACTGAACTCGCAGGAGATGAAGCCTCGTATCGAGTCGTTTTCCCTGAGTGAACTGGTGCAGGACGTCGTTCAAAAGTTTCGGTTGACTGTTGAAGCCAAACAGATGACCCTTCAGGCCAAGCTGGGTGAGGATCTCCCGTTTGTCTCGGCTGATATCGGACTGATCGAACGGGTTCTCGAAAATCTGATTGAGAATGCTCTCAGATACACGCTGCAAGGGGGGCGGATCACGGTGATCCTGAACCGCATGGGTGAGAACGTCATGACACGGGTCACGGATACCGGCTGCGGCATTCCACCGGAGGATTTGCCGCATGTCTTTGACCGATACTATCAAGTCGGGAAGAACCATCGAAGTAATGACAAGGGGGCAGGGCTCGGGCTCGCGATCACGAAGCGAATTCTAGAGCTGCACGGGAGCGCCATCGAGGTGCAGAGTGTCGTCAATCAAGGGACGACCTTTGTCTTTCACCTCGCAGTTGCCCAGCCGAGCGTCCTGCCGGTTGCTACAGTAACAACGGAATACTCATCCCACATGTAGAGTTTTCGGTCACATATCACGTCTTCCCGTCCTGATCCTCTTCACTCACCTCATACGGACAAGCCGTGTTTTCTACTGGGCCATGGTGTGATCGCACGGCCATATGTCCGGAAAACAATTAGTCTGTGACGAAGACGTCATGATTTCGTGAAGGTTTTTTGATCATTGTTTGCGAATATGTCGATGAGTCTATCATCGGCCTTCACGGATGAGTGCTGAATCGATCGATTTGTTCGAAAAACCTGTGTTGGAACGCAAGCGTCCAAGGCGACCGTAGACCGGAGGAAGAGTATGAGTACAAACGTGACCAAGTATACAGGCTCAATTCCTTTTGCTGTACCGGCGAGCAGGACATCGCCGATGAAGAACGTCTCCCATTTGATGAACGATGAGGATCGGCTTGTGTCACAACTGCGGGCAGGGGGAAGAAGAGGCATGTGAAACCGTCGTCACCCACTATCAGGAAACACTCATCCGAATGGCTAGACGCTATGTCGCCAATCGAGCAACGGCGGAGAAAGTCGTGCAGGAGAGTTGGATGGCGGTGATGAACGGGCTGAATCGGTTCGAGAGCCGGTCGTCCCTCCATGCATGGATCTGTGGGATTCTCATCACAAGGCAAAGGATCGAGGCATCCGAGAGAAACGACAGAATGTCTTCTCAGACTTCGAATCGGAAACCGAAAGATGGAGCGGCGAACCCGACCTCTCTCGATTCAGACCACGCGGGGAGGGGGCCTGGTCGGCAGCGTTCTCCCAGCAGCTTCGGGACGACCATCGCCTCTTGCGACCGCTGGCGCAGAAGTATGACGACTCGGCTGCTTTCCCTCGTGTGAGCTTGCGGTTCTTCACGCTACCCATTATCCTTGCAATCATGTCGCTGTCTAAAGGCCCCTGCTAGAATGGACGCATGGAGGTCATTGCCACACATAGCAATGCGGATTTCGACGGCCTGGCCTCCATGGTTGCCGCGCGCAAACTCTTTCCAGAAGCGAAGCTGGTCTTGCCCGCCGGAGGCCAGGAAGCCGTCCGTAATTTTCTTGCGGTGCACGATCTCGAGATCAGCAAACTCAAGGACATCGATCTCTCGCGGATCACCAGACTGGTGATTGTCGATACGCAAGAACCCGACCGGATCGGAACGCTCAAATCGTGCATCGAGAATCCGGCGGTCGAAGTCGTCGTGTTCGATCACCACCCCGATCCAAACTCAGCCCTCGCCGCCCGTTCGAAGCAGTCCGTGATTGAATCGGTCGGGGCGACGACGACGCTTCTCGCCGAGCAACTCCGACGGCGGCATATTCCCGTGACGCCGTTCGAGGCGACCGTGATGGCGTTGGGCCTCTACGAAGAAACCGGGTCGTTCGTCTTCTCCTCCACGACCAGTCGTGATTTTGAGGCCGGGGCGTTTCTCGCCGCAGCCGGAGCGGATCTGAATCTGGTGGCGGAGACCCTGCACCGCCCTCTCGATCCGGATGCCGTCGCGCTGTTGAACGATTTATTGGAACATAGCGACGTGCATTATCTAGAAGGCCGCAAGGTACTGGTAGCCACGAGCACGGTCGATCGCTGCCGTGGAGAAGCGGCCGGCGTGGTGCATAGACTCGCCGAATTACAGGGGGTCGATGCCGTCGTCGTGGCGGTGATGATGGCGGACCGAGTGGAAGTGATCGGGAGAAGCCGCAGGCCCGAGATCGATGTCGGCTGGATTGCGCGGGAATTCGGAGGCGGCGGCCATGCCGTGGCGGCGGCCGCCACGGTCAAAGGGCAGACACTCGTGGAAGTCAAAGAGAAGGTCGTCCGGCTGCTGACCACACAGTATCGACCGACTCTGCTGGCCCAGGATGTCATGACCCGACCGGTCAAAGCGATCGAGCTCGATACCAGCGTGACTGAAGCGGGACAGCGGATGACGGCCTATGGGCTGAATGTCTTCCCGATCTTGGATGAGAAGGACCATTACACCGGGCTCGTCAGTCGGGAGTCGATTCAGAAAGCCTTGTTTCATCGGCTCGGCAAGATGGTGGTGCGTGACATCATGCAGACCGATGCCTATATTGCGCAGCCGGACACTCCGTTTCATGAAATCGAAACAGCCATGATCGAGCGCAACCAGCGCTTTGTGCCGATCATCAAAGACGCGAAAATCGTGGGCGTCATCACGCGGACGGATTTGCTGCGGACCTTGCATGACGATGTGCTGAAGGTCGCCAGAATGCGGTCCATCCGCCCGAGCGAAGCCGAAGCTGCAATCAGCGGATCGCGCCGCAACGTGAAGGGGCTCTTACGGAGCCGCTTGCCGCAGCGGCTTGTGACATTGCTGGAAGAGGCGGGTCGATTGGCTGACCGCTGCGAGGTCGCCCTCTTTGTCGTCGGCGGCTGTGTGCGTGACTTGTTGTTGAACATCGAAAATCTGGATTTGGATCTCGTGGTCGAAGGCGACGGCATCGCCTTCGCGCGAAAGCTCGGTGACACGCTGCATGCGCGGGTCAAGGCGCATGAACGATTCGGCACGGCTATCTTGTTGATGCTGGACGGCTTCAGGCTCGATGTGGCCACCGCCAGAACCGAATATTACGAGTACCCCACGGCGTTGCCCACTATAGAGCAAAGTTCGATCAAGAAAGATCTCTATCGGCGTGATTTTACGATCAATGCGCTTGCCGTCCGTTTGAACGGCCAGGGCTTTGGTGACGTGCTCGATTTCTACGGCGGGCAACGGGATTTGAACGACAAGGTGATCCGCGTCTTGCACGGGCTGAGCTTCGTTGAAGATCCGACCCGCGTGTTTCGGGCCATCCGATTTGAATCCCGGTTCGGCTTTCATTTGGGCAAGGACACGGCGGCGTTGATCGCCGGCGCCGTCAAGATGAACCTGTTCCAACGATTATCCGGCCACCGGCTGCTGGAAGAATTGAAACTGCTGCTGGTCGAGCGGGAACCGAAGCAGGCCATCAAACGATTGGCTGAGCTGAATCTCTTGAAATTCATCCATCCGAAGCTGAGTTGGTCCGACCGGTTGGACAAGTTGTTGGTCGCGCTCGAGGCAGCCGTCGATTGGTACCGGCTCCTGTACTTGGATCGGAAAATGGATGTCTGGTTGGTCTACATGATGGCACTCCTCGAGCTGTTGCCGGAGCGCGCCGTGAAGGATCTGCTCAAACGGTTTCCCTTTTCCGAACAAGAAGCCGGCAGGCTCAAAATGGCCCGCGTGGGCTGTCACAAAGTGATTCGCCGACTTGCGTCGCAACGACCACTCAAACCGGCGGACGTGTACCGCCTCCTGTCCGGACTGTCCGATGAAACCCTGTTGCTCCTCATGGCCAAGAGCAAAGGAGACACCGTCAAGCGGCAGGTCTCGGCCTTCCTGACGACCTATCAACACGTGAAGCCGATTCTGACCGGTGCGGATCTGAAGGCCATGGGGTTCAAACCGGGACCACGGTTCAAACAGATTCTTGACCAACTGCTCGAGGGGCATCTGAACGGGGAGATCAAGACGGAATCGGAAGAGAAGGATGTGGTCATGAAGCTGGCCGGGTTGAAACTAGATGGTTAGCAATCAGGGGCTCCAGAAGTCCTGGACCATTTCACAAGAACCCGCAGGCTGTTCAAAAAGCTCGTCCAGCAAGGCCGCAGCAAACGAAGAGGCGAAGCGTACTTTGGGCCGTACGTTGAGCCTTTAAGCGCCGCGAGCGGGCTTTTCCAACAGCCTGTTAGTTCATCGGAATGATCGTCGCGGAGACTTCGTTGGGCAGCAGTAGGGTGGCCATCGCGCGGTTCTGTTCATCCGGTTGAATCAATGCGAATAACGGCACCGGCTGCGGCACGCCGCCGGGCGGCAGGGCCAGCATCGCCGGAAAGTCGATCAGCGGCGAGAGGGTGGTCTGGCTGGCAATGCGCAGCCGAAACGCCATCAACACATCTCGCAACCGTTCCGCCTTCTCCTCATCCGACATCGATTCACCGGGCGCGATCCCGATTTCCCACAAGGGCTTCGTCACGGTGACGGGGAAGGTCAGGCCGAGTTTTTGCGCATCCGTCGACACATCGATCAGGAATCCGGCTTGAATCGCCTGTTGGCGGTTCGCGATCAGCTTGGTCGGAACGTCGGTTCGTGCCTCCGGCGTTTTGCCCGCATCAGCCGAACCTTGGAGTTTCGATTCTTCCTCCGTCGGTAACGTCGAAGCCGCTGGGATAGGCAATTCTTCGCTTGGGGCATTCTGATTGGACGTCGCCACGGTCTCATCCGACGGAGTGGGAAGCGCATGGATGAGGCCGTCATACACTCTCTTGGCGGATTCAGACCAGGCGGGATTACACGGCCGACCTGAAAAGGCCGCTTCCGCAGCTTTTCGCTCATCATGAGTAAGCGCTCGTGGGGTACCTGTCATGTCCATGGCCATGAGATAAGCTCGGACACCAATAAGTCAAGGGCTAGTCAGGCAAGCGACGGCCTTTCGTCTCCGGCGCAAACAAAAGCACAACAAGTCCGAGCAGATAGATCAGCGCGATGGTGCCGCACGTCCGAACGAGCCTACCGTCGTGACAAGCCAGCCGGTAAGGAACGGAGAAGCCGACGCCAGAACCCGCCCCGCGTTGAAACAGAATCCTGCGCCGGTCGCCCGTAACTGTGTTGGGTACAACTCTGGAAGATAGATCGGAAATCCGCTGAAGATCCCATTGTTAAAAAAACCGAGGATCGGTAGGAGCATCAAGACGCCTATATAACTCGACGGCGTTAAATAGGTGACCGGCAACATGATGAGACTTCCGAGACACATGAAGGCGAATACCGGTCGCCTGCCGAATCGGTCCGCGAGTGGGCCGAAGCCGAGATAGCCGAAGATCGCCCCCGCGTTCAACGCCATGATGGCATAACTGACATATCTGGTGAGTATCGCCGGATCTTGCCCCTTCAAGTCCGGCAATTCACGGATCAGCGTCGGAGCCCAATTCGTGGCCCCCCAGAGACCGAACACCGCGACGAATGCCAAGGCTGAACCGACCAGCGTCGCTCGCCGCAACTCGCCACGAAAGATGGCCGTCAAGGGAACGGCTTGCTGCTCGAGCGCATGGGTCCAGCGTACCGGCTCCTTGACCCACCAGCGAACGAGGAGCGCGACGAACGCGGGAAGAATACCGATGACAAACAATCCTCGCCAGCCATAGGTTTCCTTCAATGTCAGATTCATGGCGGCGGCCAGGAAGAACCCCACGGCCCACGCCGACTGGAGAACACCCGCGGCTTTGGCACGCTTCTCTTCGGGCCACGTCTCAGCCACGATGGCGGCACCGGCCGCCCATTCCCCGCCGATGCCGAGCGCGGTGAGAAATCTGGCTATTGCCAGGTGCCACCAGGTTTCCGCCAATGCGGCTGCTCCGGTGAAGACGGCGTACATGATGATCGTCGCGATCAAGACTTTTGTGCGGCCGAATCGATCGGCCATGACGCCGAATGAAATACCGCCGATCGCCCAGCCGATCAGAAAGATAGAAAAGATGATGCCGCCGTACCAGCCGATCTGCTCGGCGGTCGGCGGGCCACCAGCCGTATGCAGCAGATCGTGCAAGGCCGGATGCAAGACAATGGCATAAATCGTCGCGTCCATCGCATCGAAGACCCAGCCCAACCAGGCGACGAAGAGCACGAGCCATTGATAGGACATCACGCCGGAGTGCCAAGATTTGTCGCTCACCACAACCGCTCACAGCGAACATATCGAAGCAGGCCAGCGCACCGTTGTGGATGTGGTGTCGTGAGAAAAGTCATGGAGGCACCAGGCTAGAATCGTTCGCCGTTGGAGTCAAGGTGAAGCCTTCAGAAGCTCCGTGCTATAGTCCTGCGCATGCCACGGATGGACTACTATCGTGTGCTGGGAGTCTCCCGCGAAGCTTCCGATGAGGAAATCAAAAAGTCCTATCGCAAGCTGGTTTTCCAGCATCATCCGGATCGAAATCCCGACAATGCAGAGGCCGAAGCCAAGATCCGCGAACTCAATGCCGCGTACGAAATCATCGGTGATGCGGAAAACCGCCAAAGCTACGACCGGTTATCATGGGGAGATGAGCCGCGCGCGGCGGCGGTTGATCCCGGCTTCATTCTCGACGACATCGAGCAGAAGTTATTCGATGAAGGCCGAAAAGAGCTGTTTTCAATCTTGATGCGGAACGTGGCTCGAGTGCGGGCGGAACTGAGCGTGATACGTGAGCGAATTATCCGAGAACAGGGGTACGATTCGTTCCTGGAATCGGTCGTTGCGGCAAGGGCATCTGAAATTCTTGGCGATTTTGTGACGGCAGAGATGAATCGGCGGAAACACCGGCTCGTCGACGTGGCCACGGAAATGCTGGTGTCTCAGGGACTCGCCAAGCGAAGCGACGAAGGCGGGATTCGCTCACTGCGGGCCCGTCTCGAGGAGAGTTTTTACAAAGGCCGCATCCACGGCGTGGCCTCGGCGCTGGAGCTGTTCTATGAACGGAGGTAGGCGTGAAAAGTAAAAGACGAAACGTGAAACGGTATGAGGTGAGAGGAAAAGACAACATCGTAGGGCTGGTGGTGGGCGATCGGCTATCGAGAAGAACGCCTTACGTGTGTGGCCGCCTCGCGCAGAGCAGAGGTGAACGTAGGGCTGAACGATGGAAAGAGACCGTCGGGAGTATGAAGATGGTCGGGGTATGTGGAGAGGTGCCGAGCCGCGGGATCGCGGGCATTGTCATATCGGAAGGGCCGTGAGTCGAAGAGGTGTAGTGGTACACGTACTTGAGTCTGGTGGTTACCGGTCGAAACTGGAGAAATTCTTTGAAGTGGACGCGCGATCCGTCCGCGAAGGTAACGAAGCCATTCACAATTGCGCCGAGAGGAGGGCGCTCTTCGTATCCGAGCGAGTGAGAGACAATGTGCGGGGTGTCGAGGATATGGCGGCGAATGTCCGCAACGTAGTCGGCTACGGACATACTTCGAGTTGTTCGAGATGGTGAAGCGTGTCCTGCAACACCCGGCGGAGCTCCAGCTCGCCTTCAAGATCGAGAAGAAGCGCCTCGTTGCCTTCCGTCCGATGGACAGAGCCTGCGAGGACTTGCTCCGGAGTGACATCGAGTTGTCGGGTCAATGCGGTGATACGATCGTCGGTAGTGCGCAGGCTGTCGCGTGTAAGTTTGGTTTCCATTGCCAGGGCGTCTTTGACCAACGGAATGGTCTGATCGGGAGAGGGAGTCTTAATTTGAATCGTGGCCATGCGAGGATCCCTTCATCGGAATAACCATTCGATCGATCAAAAGCGAATTGTACTGACGCTAGCAAAGGCCTTGCGGAGTGTCAACATGTTCTCCGCCGCCGACAGATGCAAGAGGATCCGGCACGACGATGATGTTGCCCACTACAGACAAAGGGGAGCCCTGTCTTATCGTCATTTCGATAGGCGAACTCGCTTTCTTCGTGACGGGCGATGCGCAGTGGGCAGCGAAGGTTTCTCACACCGCAACGTCGTATTGTTTCGCATATGCATTGATGAGATCACGTAACATTCGTTGGTGGGGTACATGTGCACCCTTGGCCTGTTTCTTGAAGAACGCAAGACTACTTTGCGTCAGCTCGAGCGTCACCTTAGTGGTCGGCTCATGCTTGACTAAGGCCGAAGGTGGCGGCAGGAAATCTGCGACACGTTCCCCCATGGTCAAGCGCTCATTGGTGTATCTGATTTTCTTGCTCATAACGTTTCCTCCCTTGCCGCCAGTATCCTGCTCACTAAATTCGTAGTCAACTACGGGAAGATCGTGTTGACTGGTTGATCTCTCGCAACTATACTAGTTGCAATGGATGAGGTGATTTATGATTGAAACAGTGTCGACCCTTGAGATCCGTCAACGGCTTGGAGATCTCCTGAATCGGGTGGCGCTTCGGCATGACCAATTTGTCATTGAGCGCAAAGGCAAGCCCCTGGCGGCGATGGTCCCTGTCGAACGACTTGAACAAATGCAGCAAGCCGCGCGCGTACACTTGCTTTCTATCCTTGTTCAGAGATCGGACAGGATCTCTCAAGGCCAGGCCGATCAACTTGGTAACGAAGCCAAGCATCGTACTCGCAAGCCGCGTCGGAAGTAACGTGTGATTCGAGCCGTCCTCGACGCCAATATTTATATCAGTGCGTGTCTTCGTCCGCAGGGACTGCCGGGACGTATTCTTCGTCTCTTATTAGACGATCAGGCATTTCATCTTGTCGGGTCCGCTGCAATCTTTGAGGAAGTTCGACGCGGTCTGAATTATCCACGCGTTCGACGGTATCTTTCCCTGACCACTGAGGAGATTGATCGTTGGGTCATCGCCCTTGCGTTGATTGCTGAGCCCACTGAAGGCCGTTTGAAGATCAGGGCGGTCGAGAAAGATCCGGATGATGACAAATATCTGGTTGCTGCACTGGAGGGGCGCGCAAGTTATCTTGTTAGTGGGGACTCGGATCTTCTCGACCTTCACGAATATAAAGAGGTGCGCATTGTCAAGGCTCATGAGTTCCACCGTATCCTTGGACAAGCTGGGGCATAAATGATGACATGGTATTCTACCGCGCCAGGCCTTCAGTCTCGACCGAGCTCAGCACTTTCTGTCACTCAACATTCCACAGCTCTCCGGCGGACAGTCGTCATCTCAAAGCCTACCTCGAAACTTGTAACCAACGTTCTATGTCCCAGCGGCGACCATGTGCAACATTGCGAGGCTTTCTGGGTCTAGAAGTTGACCCGCATCGTCATCGAGCCGGCGTGTATGATGGTCTGGTAGGTGCCGTTCACGGTCGGATTCGGATTGCCGACGACAGTTCGAGACTCGAACAGAAGAGCCTGGTATGCCACATCGATTCCTAGGGCCTTCCTCCCCAAGAAGCCTGCTTCCGCGCCACAGGTTAAAAGGCCTAAAAATCTTCCGTTCTCTTTGCATAGAAAGCCGACACCAACGGACAGGGTATGAGACGGGGCGTCCGGCGCCGCCGGATTGAAATTCACATCCGGGATGGCTTGTTGAGAGTGGAGATAGCCGGTGCGCAAGGCCACGTTCCAAGCTGGATGGCTGGTCAGCGAAAGCAATCGATATTCCGTACCGACGCCGATGCTAAGGGCATTGCTCCATTGTTGTGGGTTCGCCAGGATCACGCCATTCGAAAGACGAACATCGAAATCTTGAATCGACTCCCATCGCGCATAATCCACATCCACCTCAACCTTCCATTCGCGCTCTGCGTCCCGGATGGGCCAGAAGGCCACGCCCCACGTATAGATCTCAGGAAGACGAATTGAAGAGGCGGTGTCTGCTACACGGACTCCGTTTTCCAAGAATACCCCGTCAACGGGAAGCACCGTTTGACTGCGCCAGACGAAAGCGAGATTGAGGCGAGGCTTCCCTTCATCGGTTTGAAACAACGTATATAATATGCTGGCATTGAGCCCGGTGGTGGTGCCTTTCCCGTTCAATTCGATGGTGCTGCCTCCTTGGACCGACTGCTGTTCCAAGTGGCCCTCTCCCAGCAGGCTCACAATGTAAAGACGTCAGCGCCGAGCCCGACAGAAAGCCTATCTGTCACTTTATAGGCAAACGTCGGTTTGATATCGATCAAAGGGAACTGCGCGAACGTGACGGCACTGGCGAATGGACCATTCCGTGGATACTTCGCCGCAAACCCAAACAGGTTCTGCAATCCGAGACCGACGGAGAGATCACCTAGCGCGCGAACGCCAAGACCCTTGAGATTGGCCGTGATGAACAGTTGCCCTGGTGGAGGAAGACCAACTGGAAACGGCTGATCATTTCTGGTCGAAACACCGGTAGGACTCGTAAAGTGTGTATTGACGTTGAGAAATTGCACGCCTGCCGTGTGCTGGACGCCATGCAACTGTGTCATGCCTGCAGGATTATAAAAGACGGCGGTAGGGTCGTCCGCTTGAGCCGCAAAGGCATTCCCCTGTGCAATGGCGGCTGCGCCCTGGAAGGGATTGCGGATACCGTCGGCTCGTACAACTGAAGACCAATCCAGCAGAATGAAAAGAACGATGCTCAGCGGAAGCAGGCGCTGCAGGTGTTTCCGCAGTGCTTGACTCGTATCTCGGTCTGCTCGCATAGAAGCTCAGCACAGATGTTCTGAGTTTTTGGAGCGCGAGTCGCCATCATAATGATCTACAGAGAGATGGGGAGTCAATGTTTCATGTTGAGTTGCGGGGGCAGACATGGGATGATGCGACTGCTTTGGTAACCTATTAGTGCGAGGATGCCGAATGCCACGGGCGCGTCAGTCGCGCAAGCTCCACGCTTCGCTGGCCAAACTTAACCCGCCACGGCTTCCTGCAATAGTCGAACGTCCCCGCCTGTATCGATTGCTCGATGGAGCCCGCAAGCGACCTGTCATTTGGATCAATGCTCCACCGGGATTCGGCAAGACCACGTTCGTGGCGAGTTATCTCCGCGCCCGGAAGATCCGTCCCTTGTGATATCAGGTGGACGAGGGAGACGGCGACCTCGCCACATTCTTCCACTATCTGGGTGTGGCAGCCAAACAAGCAGCGCCTCGGTACCGCACGCCGCTTCCCCACCTCACGCCAGAATACTTGCAAGGACTGCCGACGTTCACCCGCCGCTTTTTCGAACAGCTCTATACGCGCCTTAAGCGACCCGCGCTCCTGATTCTCGACAACTACCAGGAAGTGCCTCTGGATTCTCTCTTCCATCAAACGGTGGCGTTGGGCGTAGAAGCATTACCGGAAAAGATAAATGTGATCGTCATGAGTCGCGCCTTGCCGCCGCCTGCGTTCACGCGACTGCAGGCAACCCGGCAGATCCACTTCATCGATGAGGAAGCCCTTCGGCTGACGAATGAAGAATCGCGAGCGATTATTCGACTCCATGCCCGTGCTCAAACGGCGAAAGTAGCAGCTCTGGCAGCGGTACTGCATAATCGGCTCCAGGGATGGGTGGCAGGATTAGTGCTGCAATTGGAACAGAAGGCGGCAAGCCTCCCTGATCTTTCTTCCACTTCCGAGACGCCGCAGGTGATCTTCGAGTACTTGGCCCGTGAAGTATTGCACCGTCTGAGTCCTGAACACCAACGATTCCTCTTGCAGACGGCCTTTCTGCCAAACATACCTCCGGCGCTTGCCGAGCGGCTGACGAGGAATGTCATGGCGGATGACATCCTGTTCAATCTCTACCAATCCCGTTACTTCACCGAGCGGAAGATGGGAACTGATCCCGTATATCAGTACCATCCACTCTTTCGGGAGTTCCTACGGGCACATGCAAAGGTTGCCTTATCCCCGGACGAAATCGCAGCAACTCAACGGACTGCGGCCTCGCTGCTGGAAGAGACGGATAGATTTGAGGAAGCAGTCGCCCTTTATTACGAAGCGGGTCAACTAGAGCAGATTGTCCGGTTGATCCTCTCGCGGGCACCGATGCTATTACAACAGGGACGAACTCAAACGTTGGAAGGCTGGCTCAAGCTGATTCCGGCTGAGCAGTACGATCAGCAACCATGGTTGTCGTATTGGCTCGGGGCTTGCCGAATGCCGATCGATCCGGTTGAAAGCCAGGACCTGTTCGCGCGGGCATTCGAAAGGTTCAAAGCGCAGAATGACAGGGCGGGCATGCTCATGGCCTGCGCCGGCGTCCTGTCCTCTATCCTAATATCCTGGCTCGATTTCCGCAAACTCGATCGCTGGATCGCTATCATGCTGGATGTGGTTTCGTCGGATGTCTCCTTCCCTTCCCCGGAGATCGAGTCGCAGGTAACGTTTTCCTTATTGAATGCATTGATGTGGAGATGTCCGCGCGCTTCAGTCATCACACCCTGGATTGACCGTTCAAAGAATCTGATCGAAGGGGTGCAAGGCATCGAGAAACACTCCACTCTCGTCGCGGGCTTGGTTATCCTCCTCCTGTGGCTCGAGCAGATAGCGTCGGCCGACAAATATGCGAGACTCCTGAAATCTGCCGGTGAATCTGAATCCACCCAGCCGTTGACACGTCTGGTCTACCATGCAAATGCATCAATGTTGGCCTGGTTTTGCGGCGATCCCGCACAAACCGTGCACCACGGAGAGCAGGGCCTTGAGATCTCCCAAAAAACCGGGGTGCATGTATTTGATTCGACGATGTTAGGAGTATGCGCCTATGGCGCGCTGTTTCAGGGTGATGTGATCTCTGCCGAGCAGTACCTCAATCGACTCGGCATTTTAGTGGCGCATCCCGATCATATGATGCGCGCAAACTTTCTCTATCAACAAGCCTGGGTTCATCGAATCAAAGGGGACCTATCCAGGGCCTGGACGTTAATCCAGGAAGGTCTTGAGGTCAAAGGCTTGAAAGGCAGTCCGTTCCCGGAAGCACACCTCAGCTATGCTGCGGCAGATCTCCTTCACGCGCTTGGCAAAACTATGGAAGCACGACAATACTTGAATCGTGTTGAGAAGATTGCACAAGACATGGAGAGTCCATACGTTCGATACGTAGCGCACCTGCTGAAAGCATTCTTTGCCTTTGATCACGAGAACGAGGTGGAAGCGAGGGCCATTTTGCAGCAAGCGCTGGCCATCGGTAATCAGCATGGCTTTACCTTCATCTACTGGTGGATGCCGGACATGATGGCGCGATTGTGTGCACAGGCCTTGGAAGCCAAGATCGAAGTGGAATACGTGCAGAAGCTGATCCGTACAACCAAGCTGACTCCCGTGGGAGAAGCGGCTACCAACGAAGCCTGGCCTTGGCCCATCAAAATTTACACGTTGGGTCGCTTTGAGATTCATCTGGATGGCAAGCCCCTGCCGCCACGCCGGAAAGCACCCTATCAAGTCCTGAAGCTCCTGAAGGCGATCGTTGCGTTGGGCGGTGATGGCGTGCCTGTCTCGCGACTCATCGACGCGCTGTGGCCGGATGCCGAAGGAGATACAGGTCAGGAAAACCTTCACAAATCTCTCCAACGGTTGCGGCGCTTCCTGGCCGTTGACGGCCTTATCCAAGCCAGAGATGGCAAGGTCTCGTTGAACCGGCAGATGTGTTGGGTCGATGCCATGGCATTTCAAACACTGCTGAGCGGCGCGGACGATTCCAAGCACCGACAAACTCAGCCGGATGCAAGAATCCGACGCGATGAGCAAGCAATCGCCTTATATCGAGGGCCATTTCTTGAGGACGATGGTGCTCATGAATGGGCTGATCACTACAGACAACGCCTCAGACATCAATTTGAACAAGCGGTGCAGCACGTAAGTGACTGGAAGAAGACAGAAGGCCAGGAGGAAGCAGCATTGACCTGTTTGGAAAACGGGCTGGAAGCCGATCCACTGGCCGAACCGCTTTATCCGCGTTTGATCAGATTTCTCCATAGCTTAGATCGACAGAGCGAGGCTAAGAAAGTCTTGGCCCGCTATCAGAAGGCAGTGATCATGGCTGGAAGAGAACCCTCGACGGAAATGCAACGCCTCGCCAAGAATGTAAGTGCTAGAACTTAATCTGACAGTCCGGTAGAGTCCTCGCCTTCACGAAAGGAGTGCGGACGATGACCACCGAACAGAAAATTATCCGGGCGAAGGTTGGCGTGTTGGAATTGGCGAAACAAT